>NZ_JBFAMT010000007.1:0-247100 GCF_040656635.1 Actinosynnema sp. NPDC049800
TCTGCGGGCGCTCGACCGGGCGCCGATCGCCGAACCGGCGGGTGAGCGGCTGGCGGAGCTGGCGATCAGCGCCACGAAGCGGACCTCCTGACGATAGTTCGGCACGGGCCGCCGGCGTGGCGTCGGTGGGCTCCGCGTCGAGGACGCGCTGCGCGGCGACCTGGGCGGTCGTCAACGCTTCGGCATCGCCGGTGTGCCAGGACAGCAGGCGTGCGGCGGCGGCGAGCACGACACCGCACCCGGCGGCGAACGGGTCGGCCGGATCGTTGGCCGTCGGGGCGAGGACGTCGACGGCGACGAGGAACGCGGTCGGGTTGCCGAGCACCATGCCGACCCGCACCAACGCGGACCCGAGGTCGCGCCGACGCCGGCCCTCCGGGGCCGCGGGGTCGCCCTCCCAGATCGGCGGCGCGAGGTCGGGGCGGAGCAGGAAGACCGGCGCGAGCAGAATCTCGGCTAGGGTGTGCGACTCGGTCGCCGCCGGTCCTTCCCGCCACATCGAACGCGCCAGGTGCAGGGTGCCGACGACGTGCAGCACCTCGAAGTCGAGCTTGCCCTCCGGGGACAGGAACGCCAACAACGCCTCTCCCGCCGCCTCCGCCTCCGCAGCGAGCACCGCCTCCGCGTCGCCGTCGTCGGCGCGCGCGATCCGGCCGAGAACGTCCTGGACCAGCTCGTCCCGCACCCATCCACCTCGATCTCCGTGTATTCCTGACAGGCTGGGGAGTCCCCGACGAAGAGGAGGAACGTCGTGCCGCACGCCGACGAACACCTCGCCGCCTTCTGCACCACCTTGCCCGAACTGCGCGCCGCCGTGACGCGCCAGGGGTTGGGGCGGGTGCTGGACGACGTACTGGCGAGGGTGCGCGCGGGTCACCCGCTGCAGGACGAGTTACCGCGCCTGGGCATCCCCGCCGACGTGCTGCGCGGCCGCGACCTGGTGCTGCCCGGGATGCGGGGTCGGCCGTTCGGCGAGGTGTACGCGTGCCCGTCGGACGCGTGCGCGCGGCAGGTGCCCCGGGAGCCGGGCGGTCCGGTGCCGGCGGAGCGGTGCTGGTTGCGCGACGAGCCGCTGAGGCGGCGACCGGCGTGAACGCGTTCTTCGGCGAGCTGGGCAAGCGGGTGGCCGAGCGGTGGGTGTCGCTGCTCGTGCTGCCCGGCGTGCTGTTCCTCGCCACCGCGGCGGTGGGCGCGCTGCTGGGGCACGCGCACGCGCTGGACGTGACGAGGTTGGTCGCCCGGGTGGACGGGGTCACCCGCGACCTCGGCACCCGGCCGCCGGCGGCCCAACTCCTCGCGCTGGCCGCCGTGCTGCTGGGATCGGTGGCGGCGGGGCTCGTGGTGCGGGCGCTGTGCCCGGTGACGTGGCGCTGCTTCCTCGGCACGCGCCCGCGTTGGGCGGCACGGAGCCGGCGGCGGCGATGGGTGCGGGCGCACGAACGGGGTGAGGCGGCGAAGCGCAACCGGATCGCGCTCGCCTCGCCGACCAGGGCGACGTGGACCGGCGACCGGCTGGCGGCCGTCGAGGACCGGGTGCACCACCAGTACGCCGTCGATCTCAAGTCGTGGTGGGCGCGGTTGTGGTTGGTGCTCGACGACTCCGGGCGGGCCGAGCTGCGGGCGGCACGTGCGGAGGCGGATGCAGCGGTCGCGACGACCACGTGGTGCGTGCCCTACGCGGTCGTCGGGGCGTTCTGGTGGCCGGCGGTGGTGGTGGCGGTGTGCGTCGCGGTCGTCGGATGGGTGCGGGTGCGCGGAGCGGTCGAGGTGTACGCGGACCTGCTGGAAGCGGTCGTCGACGTGCACGCGGGCCGCCTGGCGCGCGAGCTCGGCGCACCGTTGACCACCGGCGAGGAGGTCACGGCAGCGTTCCGCAAGGGAACCTGAGAGAACACGGCCAACACCGCCGATATCCGCCGGCGCAACGCTCGTTCACGTGATGACCGACATCCGCTCGTGCCGCGGACCGAGCGCCGCGACGGACGTCCGCTCCTGCCGATGAGCGGATGTCGGGCGGGGGTCGTCTGCCACGATGGCGGCGTGGCGGTGGACTTGGATTGGCCTGGGTTCGAACGGGCCGTGCACGAGGGCGTGGTGCGGTCCGTCATCTCGGCGATGGGTGATCATCCAGGCGAGCGGCTCTACGTGGCGGTGCTGGATCACCTCTACCGGGAGGAAGACGGTCCGATCGCACTCCCGCTACTCGGGATCAACAGCGTCGAGGCGTTGGCTCGAGAGCCCGCCGAGCACCAGGCGGACCTGCGCTGGAGTGCCCCGGACTGGGGCACCTACCACGACCGCTGGCTCCCGGAGGACTCGACCGGACGCTGGGAGAAGGCGCTCACCGCGGAGGCGCGCTCCGGAACGACCCGCCAGTGGCGGACGACCTTCGACCGGTACCTGACGATGCTGGTTCGCGTCTGCCGGCAAGCACGGACGACGCTGCGACAGAACGAGGACGTCCACCCGGACTTCGTGGTGCTGCTCCTCGACGACGAATACCACGAAACGCTGATCAGGCGCGTCTTGACGACCACCGAGGTGCGTCGCCACTTCCCTGAACTGGACGAGCGGTCGGCCGCGGCGGCCGCCATCGCCGCGCTCCCGCCCGCCGAGCGCGCCGCACACCTGGCTTCCCTGCTGGGAACGTTCGACGGTCTCCTCGACCCCGACACCGTCGAATCGACTCTGCGTGATCTCGGCCCGGCGGGCTTCCCGTCCCTGATCTCCCTGCTCGGCACGCCGGACCGCGCGTGGCAGGCGGCGAAGCTGTTGGCCGACATCGGCCGACCCGATGACGACGTCATCCGAGCGTTGCGAGCCGGCCTGAGGCAGACCGACGGGCCGAACCAGGAGTGGATCGCGGTGGCGCTGTCCCGCCTCGGTCGGCTCGACCTCGTTCTCGACCAGGTCGGAAGTCTCCCACCGGACGTGGTGGTGAGCGCTGTCGCCGCGCCGTACACCAGCTTCCGCGACGACGCGGTCACCCCGCCGTCGCTGGACTACCGGCCCCTGGCGGAGTTCATCGAGCGTTGGCCGGCATACCTGCCGGCGCTGAATCGGCGGCTCGAGCCCGGGCACGGATACTGCGACATCGCGGCGGACGAGGTGGACGCCGCGGTTGTCGGCTTGACCTCGCCGCACGTCATCGTCCGCCGGCACGCCGTGACCGTCCTCGGCCGACGCCGGCTCGGTCAGGACGTCGGCCGGCGGGTGTTGCCGCTGCTCTGCCAGAGCATTCGGCAGGACCCGGACGCCTCCGTACGGCGCCTGGCGATTCTGTCGCTGCTGTGGTGGCGCAGGGATTCCCGGCACGTGGCGGACGTCGTCCGCGAGGCATTGGAGGACCCGGTGGCGGAGGTACGTGAAGAAGCTGCGGCTTGGCTGCGCGAACAGGGCTCGGACGAGCCGGCCTGACGGTATGCGCTCATGCGGGGATCGGGACGACGCTCGCCGCGGATAGGCTCGAGGCGTCGGTTGGGCGGAGTTCGCTTGTCTCGCGGTTCGGTTCGGGCATGACGGGGGGCGCGTCGGTGTGCCAGGTGGATGGCGGGGCCGCCGCGGCGGCGATCGCGGCTCTGACAGCGGCGTGCCCGCACTTCGCACAGGAGGCTCTCCGCATCCGGCGTTGGCCGGTTGTGACGATGTGGCGTGGTCGGCGATCCCCGGCTGCCCGGAGGGGGTCCCGGTGTTGCTGCGCGGTCTGCTCGACCCCGATGCGGCCGAGGAAGCCGAACGGGTGTTGGGGTGGCTGGTGATGTCGGGGCCCATGCACATCAGCGCCGTGATGCCGGCGGTGGTGCCGTTCCTGTTGCGCTTGGCGGCCGATCCCTCGGTGCCCCGGCGGGGCGAGCTGTTCGGTCTGGTGCTGGTGGCCGCTGCCCTGTCCGAGCCGACCGACCCCGAGAACGCGGCGGCCCTGGCGATCAGCGGTCGTGAGGAAGACCACCCCGAACGAGCCCTGTGCCGGTCGGCGTTCGCCGCCGACGCGAACTGGGTGAGCCGGCTGCTGGCCGACACCAGCCTGCCGGGAGCCGAGTTGCGCGACTACGAACGCGCCTACCTGCTCAAGGCCGCCGGACTGTGACCCGAGCTACCTGTTGCCCTGAACTCCCGCGCTGACCGCTACTGCCGATGAGCGGTGGTTCCACGCCGGCGGCCGGTCCGTAGCCGCGAGGCGTGAGCGTTCACGACGATCTCGCGGTTCTCAGGCTTGACCGGATCGTCCTGGTCGTGGAGTGGTCGGGTCCCCGCACCCGCTCGCTGTCGGCGACGGCAGCCTCGTACAGCCGGATCGCCCGACCCAGGTCGCCGACCGACATGGAGGCGTGGGCCAGGTTGCCGCGTCGAGCTGGGGCACGAGAACGCTCGGATCACGGAGCGGGCCGCAAATCACTGCCGGCACCTGCGGTTCGTGGAGTTCGGCGGACGCAAGACGCTGGCCGAGATGATCGGGCTGCCGTTGAACGCGCGGCGGGTGAAGTGCCCAGACCACGTCTCACGTGGTGACTTCAGCGAGTCGTTTGAAGCAGGTCAGTGTTCGGCGAGGGCTCCGCACCGCAGCAGCAGCTGCGGATCCCCGCAGCGGTCAGACCGGTCTGGAACGCCATCGACCTTTGGGGCCGCGCACGGGCCCGATGGCGGAGGACTCCACGACCTGGTCCACGCTGGGCGTGATCAGCGAGCGCAGGAACTCCCCCAGCCGTGCGCCCAGGGCGGTGGCACGGGCGACCGCCGCGCGAGCGGGTGCGCCTGGTCGTGCTCCACGCCGCGACGGCGCGGGCGCCGAGCTCGCCGACCACGAGTACGCGGTGCGCCGCGCCCGGCTCGCGGCGTCGACGTGCGCTGCACATTCCGCACTCCAGAACAAGTTTCCCCACCGCGACCGGAGCTACGGTTGACGCCGCGGCATTTGCGGAGAGGTGCGGACATGGATGGTCCCCTGCCGGAGCAACTGCCCCTGTCCGGCGAAGAGCCGGCGCCGTCCGACGTCCCGTCGAGCGCTCCCCTCGTCACCACCACCGTCGAGATCATCATTCCGGTTTTCGACGAGGAGCGCGCGTTACCCGGTTGCGTCGCCACGTTGCACGATTTCCTGACCGCGCGGATGCCGTTCGACTGGACGATCACCATCGTCGACAACGCCAGCACCGACGGCACGCTGCTGGTCGCGAAGAGGCTGGCCAAGCAGTGGCCCCGGGTGCGCGTCATGTCCGTGGAGCTACGCGGCAAGGGAAACGCGGTGCGGGCCGCCTGGTCGGCCAGTCGGGCCGACGTCGTCGCCTACATGGACGTGGACCTGTCCACCGCCCTCGACGCGACCATTCCGCTGGTGGCCGCATTGGCCGTCGGCCATTCGGACATCGCCATCGGATCGCGACTGGCGCCGGGGGCCCGTGCGGTGCGGAGCATCAAACGGGAACTGGCCTCCCGCGGCTACAACACGCTTCTCCGACTCACCCACGGAGCCCAGTTCCGGGACGCGCAATGCGGTTTCAAGGCAGCCAGGGCCGAGGTGGTGCGCCCACTGCTCCAACGGGTCGAGGACAACACGTGGTTCTTCGACACCGAACTGCTCCTGCTGGCCGAGCACAACGGCCTGCGGGTGCTCGAAATACCCGTCGACTGGGTGGAGGACGTGGACAGTCGCGTGAACGTCACCGGCACCGCCGCGACGAACCTGCGCGGCCTGATCCGGATGGTGTGGACCAAGCTCTCCGGTGGCGCGGACATCGCGGAGCTGGCACCCCGGCCCGAGCCCAACGCGGTCCACCCCGACGCCGTGCTGGCCGTGCGGGACACCCCGCGGCTGCGCCACCTGGTGATGTTCTCCGTGATCGGCCTCATGGCCACCGTGACGACCCTGGTGCTGTACACCGTGTTCCGCACCTGGTGGCCGCCGTTGGCGGCGAACCTGGTCGCGATGACGCTGAGCCTGCTGCTGAACACCGAGGCGAACCGGCGGCTCACCTTCCGGGACCGGCCGCGTGGGCCGCTCGTGCTGGTGCACCTGCAGTCCCTGGTCGTGTTCGCCCTGTACTGCGGGTTTCACCTCCGGAGCGCTGCTGGTGCTCGACGCCGTCACCGACCGCCCGTCGAGGCTGGTCGAACTGGTGGTGCTCCTGGCCTCGTCGGCCCTGGGCACGCTCGGCCGGTTCGTCCTGCTCAACACGTGGATCTTCCGGCTGCGGCCGGTATCGATCCCCGCACCCAGGAAGGAACCCCGGACATGACCGCGGCAGGCGCACCAGCGCGTTCGGCGCGACCCCACCGGCCACCGCCCGGCATGGTGCTCGCGGCGGTCGCCATCGCGGCGATGGTGACCGCCGCCCTCGCGGCCACCATCCCGATCGGCGGCTCGATCTGGATGCTGGAGGTGGACTTCAAGGTCTACGACATCACCGGCTCGGCCGTGCTCGACGGCGTCTCGCCCTACGACATCGCCACCGACAACGGGTTCCAGTTCATCTACCCGCCGTTCGCCGCGCTGCTGTTCATCCCGCTCGCGCTGACCAGCCTGCACGTCGGGTTCGTCCTCTGGACGTTCCTCTCGGTGCTCGCGCTGGAAGCGGCGGCCTGGCTCGCGATGGGACTGGTGGAACGGGAGTCACCGCGCCGTCGGGCCAAGTACGCCCTGTTGGCCACGGTCGTCGCCCTGCCGTCAGGCGCGCTGGTGATGCACCTCAACGTCGGCCAGGTGAGCGTGTTCCTCATGCTCCTGGTCCTCGCCGACCTGGCCCGGCGGCCGGGGCGCTTCCGGGGCGTCGGCATCGGCATCGCGGCCGGGATCAAGCTGACCCCGCTCATCTTCATCGTCTACCTCGTGCTCACCCGCCGGTTCCGCGCCGCCGCGGTGTCCACGGCGTCGTTCCTGGGCACGGTGCTCGTCGGCTTCGTCGTGCTGCCCGGACCGTCCGTCGCCTGGTGGGGCGGGCTCATGCTGGCCACCGAGCGGACCGAGATGACCGGCCCGGCCGGCGCCTTCAACCAGTCGCTGAAGGGCGTGCTCGGGCAATTGCCAGGAGTGCTGTCCGCGCAGGGGCTGTGGCTCCTGCTGGCGGCCGTGGTGGGCGTCGCCGGGCTGGCGATCGCGACGTGGGCCAGTCGGCGTGGTGTGGAGGCCGCCGGTGTCCTGGCCTGTGCCGTGACCGGTTTGCTGGTGTCCCCGCTCTCGTGGCCGCAGCACTGGGTCTGGCTGGTCCCCGGGTTCGCGATGTGGATGTGGTGGGCCAGGCGGCGCGGCGTGGCGCACCGGGTGGGGTTGGCCGCCCTGTGGCTGACGTCGTCCGCCGCGGGCGTGCTGACGTACGTCATCGTGGTCGTCTCACCGGACCTGTCCGTGGCGAACACCGTGCTGCCGGGCAGCCTGACGACCATCGTGCTGCTGCACGCCGTGCAGTTGCTCGCCGCCATCGGCTTCCTCTGCGCGCTCGCCGTCGTCCTGCGACGGACCGGCCGATCCGTCGCGGAGGCGGCCACGCGGTCGGGCTGACCAGGTCTCAGCGGTCGGTGAGGCGGTCCAGACGCGTCCTGCGGTGCGCGCCGAGCCTGCCGGTCCGCCCACACGGCCTGTCGCGACCGGGCCGCGCCACGCGCCGGACGTCCCGCAAAGCACGACCTCGCCCCGCGCGGCACGGCGAGCCAAGAACGTCGACTTGCCGGATCTGCGCGGGTGCCTGACGACCCGAGGTCGCATCGGCGTCGGCGAGCGTCGTGGTCCTTCGGGTCCGGTGTCACATCACGAGGACTGGAGCGATGTGATCCAGGGCGGGTGTTCTCCGACGGCCGCGCCCGGGACAGGCCGGTTCGGGCGGTCGCGACGGCGAGGGGTGATCGGTGAGCACAGCGGACGGGTTCTACGGCAACCGGTTCTTCGGGGTGGCGCACTCGGTGGTGCAGGCCGGCGTGATCAGCGGTGACGTGAACATCTACGCCGCGCCGCGCGATCCCCTGCCGCTACCGCACCGCTGGGGTGCGTTCCCGCCTCTGGCGCACTGCTTCCAGCGCCGGCCGCTGTCGTGGCCGGACGACCGGATGGTGGTGCTGACCGGGCTCGGCGGCGTGGGCAAGACCCAGCTGGCCGTCGACTTGGCCATGGGTGTTTGGGGACGCCGGGAGGCGGACCTGGTGGCGTGGCTGCCCGCGCGGTCCCGAGCGGAAGTGGTCGCGGGGTTCGCGGCGCTGGCCGCCGACCTCGACGGCCGGCACGATCCCGACGCCGAGGCGGGCGCGCGCCGGCTGCTGGGGTGGCTGGCGGGTGACCGGCGGTGGCTGCTGGTCCTGGACGACGTGCGCGACCCGGCCGACCTCGCCGGGCTGTGGCCACCGGTCGACGCGGCCGGCACGACCGTCGTCACGACCCGGCGCCGCGACGCGGCGCTGTCCGGACCGGGCCGCAGGACCGTCGAGCTTGGCTGTTACACGGCGGAGGAGTCCCTCTCCTACCTCGTCGCGCGCCTGCCCGACCGGGTGACGACCGACGGGGTGGGCACGCTCTGGTCACTGGCGGCCGAGTTGGGCCACCTGCCGCTCGCACTGGCCCACGCCGCCGCGTACCTCGCCCACCAACCGCTGTTGACCTGCGAGGAGTACCTGAACCTGCTCGCCGACCGCCGGCGCGCCCTGGCCCGGTTGCTGCCCGCCGACCCGCCGCCGGACGACTACCACGCCGCCGTGGCCGTCACCTGGTCCCTGTCGGTGGAGCTGGCCGACCGGCTGACCCCGCCGGGCCTGGCCCGACCGACGCTGGAGCTGGCCGCGCTGCTCGACCCGGACGGGATGCCCAGGTCCGTGTTCACCCACCAGCTGAGCCGCGAGTTCCTCTCGGTGGCCGCCGGGTCGCCCGTGGACGAGCACGACGCCGTGACCGCGTTGGGCAACCTGAGCAGGCTGAGCCTGCTGGACCTGGACAGCACCGACCCGCACCGCGCGGTGCGCACGCACGTGCTCGTCCAGCGGGCGACGAGGGAGCACCTCGAGCGGGCGGACCAGACCCGGTTCGCCGCGTCGGCGATGAGCGCCGCGGGGGCGCTGCACGACCTCTGGCCCGCCGTCGAACGTGATCGCGACGAGTCCAGAGCCCTGCGCGCCAACGCGGAGCGCCTGCTGGGCAACGCGGGCCCCGCGCTGTGGGGAGGTGGCCTGCACCCCCTGCTGACCGACGTCGGTCCGAGCTACTTCGCCGCCGGCCAAGCGCGGGCCGCGGCGGAGTTCGCCGACCGGCTGCACTCCCTCTCCCTGGACCACCTCGGACCGCACCACCCCGACACCGACCGCGCGCACGTGGACGCCGTGACGGCGCGCGCGAACCTCGACCGGTCCGCCGCGGCCATGGCCCGGCTGCGCGACGTCCTGCTGGAGCGCTTGCGGCGGTTACCCGCCGACCACCCCGACACACTCCAGACCAGGTTCAACCTGGCCCAGGCGCGGGGCGCGCTCGGAGAAGCCGCCCAGGCGGCCCGGGAACTGGGCGAGGTGGTGGCCGAGCACGAGCGCCGCTTCGGCCCGCACCACCCGCTCTCCCTGACGTTGCGCGTCGGCCACGCCCACTGGGTCGGCAAGGCGGGCGACGTCGCGGGCGCGGTCCGCTTGCTCACCGAACTGCTAACGCAACACCCACGCGCGGCCGACCCGGGCGACCCCGACGTGCTGGGCGCTCGACACGAGTTGGCGACGTGGACGGCGTCCGCCGAGGACTCGGCCGCCGTGCTCGGTCGCCTCACCGAGGCACTCGGCGAGGAACACCCCCAGGTCCTCAGCGCGCGGAACAACCTCGCGTTGCAGCGATCGGAAGCCGGTGATCACGCCGGAGCGGTCGCGGAGTTCACCGACCTCGTCACCGACCTGACCCGCAGCCACGGTCCACGCCACCCCCACACCCTGATCACCCGGACCAACCTCGCGCAGGCACGCGGGCGCACCGACCCGGCGGCCGCCGCCCGGGAGATGACCGCGATCGCCGAGGACCTGGCCGAGGTCGTCGGTCCCGACCACCCGGACACCCTGACCGCGCGCAACAACGCGGCGTCGTTCCTCGGCGCCGCCGGCGACACGCGTGCCGCACGTGCTGCCTTCGAACGACTTGCCGCCGACCGCCTGCGGGTCCAGGGCGACGAGCACCCGGACACCATCGCCGCCTTCCACAACCTCGCCGACGCCCGGGGCGAGGACGGCGACCCGGCAGCCGCCGCGATGCTGTTCACCAAGGTCACCGCCGAGCGTGAACGCCTGTCCGGCGTCGACCACCCGCAGACGATCCAGGCCCGCGCCCAACTCGCCCGGTGGCTCGGTCGCGCCGGCGACGCACGCGCCGCTGCCGCCACCTGCAAAGCCCTCGCCGCAACCAGCCTCCGCGTCAACGGCCCTCACCACGAGGACACCCACCACTGGCACATGGAGCTCGCGCACTGGGCAGGCACGACGGGCGACCACACCACCGCGGTCGACGCCCTTGCCGTCGTCGCCGATTCCTTGTCGGCACACCGTCGCCCCGACAACCCGGAGCTCTTGGCCGTCCGCGCCAACCTGGCGTTCTGGCAAGGACGAACCGGCGATCCCGGCCACCTGCGCGCGCTGGTACCGGAACTGGCCCGAACTCTCGGCGCTGACCACCCCACGACACTGGCGTCGCGCCACAACCTGGCCACGGTGGTCGGCGAATCCGGAGACCGCGCGACGGCGACGACGATCCTGACCGCCCTGCTCCGCGACATGCGGGCCGTCCACGGCGACGACCACCCGGAAACCGCCCGCGTCCGCCGAAACCTCGACCTGTGGTCAAGCTGACGGCCTCGCTGCGGCGCCCACCTGTTGCTTCGCTCCTCACACACCGCCGCGCCCTGCGCACCGTGGGCGAGGTGTGCCGACGAACCAGGTAGGTGGTCAGCGGCCTGGACGTGCCGTCAGGCTGGGCAGAGTCCTTCGGTCATGCCAGTCGGCCGTGTGGTGAACGCTGTCAGGCCACCCGGGCGGTCATGGGTTCCGCGTCCGAAGACCGCAGCGGCGCCGGTTGGCGCGCAGTAGGTGTGGCCGCCCTGGTTCGTGCGTGGAGCCGTTTCCAAGGTGAGGGCGAGGGATGCCCTGGCCCCGGGGTCTGTCTGCAGTCGTTCGAGGGTCGGTTCGGGGAGCTCGTGGCCTGGTGAGGTGAGGATGTCGAGCAATGTGCGGGGGTCCGTTCGACACGCTGCCTCGTGAATCGCGCGGGCCTGGGCGAGCAGGGCCGCGGGCACTGGTCGGCCGTCCGCGTCCACGCTCTTGATCTCGCCGCACGTCCGGCCGGCGGGTGGGGTGGTCGTCGACGACGGTGTCGTGGTCGTTGGTGCTTGTCCTTGCCCGGTGTCCGGGGAGTCGAGCGAGGAACGGACGGCCAGGGCGGCCAGGATGATCAGCACGGCGGCAACGATGCTCACCACGAGCCGGTTGCGGTTGGCGTCGGGCGTGGTCATCAGCAGCGGATCGGGCCGAGATCGATGCGAGCGGGGTCGAACTCGGCGACCACGCTCAAGCCGGTGACCAACCCATAGGCGGCTTGGTAGCTCGCGACGTGTTCGCTGCTGCACGAGCGACCGGCGACCCGGAACGGTTGGCCGTTGTTGTCGACCACGGTCTCCCGGATCTCGGTCCCGGTCTGATAGGTGATCGTGAGGTCGTACTCGTAACTGCGGGACCGCGCAATGGTGGTCAGCACGACCTCATGCGTTTCACCGGCGGCGAGGTTGATCGTGTGCCCGGGGAAGTACGGGCCAGTGGGTATCCGACGGCCCGCCTCGCCCGGCGGGGGTGACGGCATCGGTTCGGAGCTCTGCAGCACCGGGAACCCCTCGTCCAGCAGCAGCAGTACTTCCGAGGACTCCTCACTGCCTTGGGGCGGCACGTGGACGAGGCTTCCGGAGGGCGGCGGTGCCGTCCGCCGGACGACCGGCCGGATGTCAGTCACCCTCGTGCCCCCGACGGGGCCCACCAGGTGCAGCCGGACCAGGTGGCGGTGGAGGCTGATCGCCCCGTCCGACGTGCGGATCTCCCGCACCAGGTCACGATCCACCGCGGCCATCGGTTCGGCCAGCCGGCGGACGATGGCGCGGCCGGGGAAGTCGGGGGACTCGGAGACGTACCCCCACGGGGCCTGGTCGTTGTGGGACATGTCGACCACTACGCCCAACTCCGCGGGCGCACCGGTCGCGGGCTCGTCCGACGACCTCGGCCAGGCGATGATCAACGCTCCGACGATCACCGCCACGGCGAGCACCGCGGCGGGCGCCCACGAACGCGGCAGTGAAGGCGTGTCCAGCCGGACGTCGCCGTGGATGTCCCGTGCCTGCACGACGTTGCCCGCCGCACCGCTCTGCGTGTTCGCCGTCGCGGCACGACTCTCAACCCCGTCGTCGGGTGAAGCATCGATCATCCAGACCCCCAAGCCGACGTCACGATAGCGACGACCTCGAAACCTCATGCGCACAAACCGGCAAACCACGCCGTCCCGATGATCGCCGACCCCGGTGCGGCGTAGCCACTGCGGAGTCACCCGGCTGTGACGATCGCCGTTCCGGCGAGGCCGGCCCGGCCGACCGCCCCAGCGCCGCGCCGGCGGCCCACCGCTGCTCCCGGAGGTCGTGGTCCGGATCGAGCGGGCCGCACGAGGACCGGGCCCGGCATGGCCACCACCGGCGGAAACGCCGCCCGACCACTTCCTGCGCGGAGCGGGCACCGACGGCGACCGAACCGCTCCAGGTTCTTCGGCGTGTCCGAAGTGTCGAAAGTGGGCGCCGTGACCGCCGGCAACTCGCAGGGTCGGGTCCGCGCTCAAAACGCTCATGCTGTGACTCGCCGGCACGAAGCGGCCCGACTCGTCACCGCCCACGCCAGGCGGATGTGAGCTTGGGACCCCGCCGCGTCCTGCGAGGCCGGTTCGCCCGGCAGGTGCACGTTGATCTTCGACAGGACGCCCGTCCCTCGATCCCGACCAACCCGAATGAGGGGCGATGGACGACATGTGTCGGAGATCACACCCAAGTGGCTCAACGTGAGACGTCCTCTGAAGGGTTTCCCGTCCGCAACGGAAACCGACAGCGGAGGAAAGGGGCGACGTGCCGGCCGACTACGACCAGTTCGTCACCGAGCGTCTTGATCGACTGCTGCGCTACGCCACGGCGTTGACGTGCGACAAGCACCTGGCCCAGGACATCGTCCAGGACGTGCTGCTGCGCGCGCGGCAGAAGTGGGCGCGGATCGGCGCGGTCGACGTGCCCTACCTGTACGTCAAGCGGATGGTGACCAACGAGTACCTGTCGTGGCGTCGCCGCCGGGCGGCCCGGGACGTGTCCTCGACCCACGTCGTGCTCGACGACCTCGCGCCCTCGGTCGCCGACCCGGCCGTGCGCCACGCCGAACGGGACGAGATGCGCGCCCGGATCGCCGTGCTGCCGCGCAAGCAGCGGGCCGCGCTGGTGCTGCGCTACTACGAGGACAGCACCGACGCCGAGATCGCCGAAATCCTGGGCTGCGCGGAGGGAACCGTCCGCAGCCACATCTCCCGCGCGCTGCACACGCTGCGGGTCAACGAGAACACGCCCTCGGAGGTGCTGCGATGACCGACACCCGGCAGGAAGCCCTCATCCGCGAGGCGATCGCGGCCGAGGCCGACCAGGCCGTCGACCACCGGACCGTGCTGGCGAACCTGCACGGCGCGCGGTCCCGGCGGCGTCCCCTCGCGTTGTTCGCCGCGACCGGGCTGACCGCCGTCGCCGCGGCCGTCGCGGTGATCGTGCCGCTGGCCGTGGACCGGAGCGCGGCGCCGTCGCAGGTCGACCCGGCCGCACCGCCGGCGACCGCGCAGACCGTGCTGCTGATCGGCCTGGACGGGTCGGCGAACACCGACTCCGTCGTGCTGGCGCGCGTCGGCGCCGACGGCGCGGTCAGCGCGGCGTCGCTGCCCCGCGACTCCCTGGTCGACATCCCCGGCGTCGGCCAGGGGAAGCTGAACTCGGCGTACGCGCGGGCCCACCAGGCGGCCGAGGCCGAGGGGCGTGACGGCGACGAGGCCGGCGTGGAGTCGCTCACCCGGACCGTCGAGGCGCTGACCGGCGTGGAGGTCGACCACTACGCGTCGGTCGACATGGCCGCGTTCAGCACGCTGTCCGAGGCGGTCGGCGGCGTCGAGGTCTGCCTCAAGCGCGCGTCGCGCGACCCGCTCTCCGGCGCCGACCTGCGCGCCGGGCCGCAGTCGCTCTCGGGCGCGCAGGCGCTGGCGTTCCTGCGGCAGCGCCACGGCCTCGAGAACGGCGAGCTGGACCGGATCGTGCGGCAGCAGACGTTCCTGCGCGCCTTGGCGAAGAAGGTGGTCGCGAGCGACCCCGCGCAGGTCGCCGACCTGGCCCGGGTGGCGGCGCGGCACCTGCGCGTCGACCCGGGGTGGAACCTGGTGGAGTTCGCCGCGCGGCTCACCCCGACCGTGCGGACCGCGATCGTCCCGCTCGGCGAGGTGGTCGACTCCGAGCAGGGCCAGGCCCTGTCGGTCGACCCGGCCGCGGTGCGGGAGTTCCTGGCGGGGTTCTTCGCCGACGGCGCCACCGGCGCTCCCACCGGCGGCTTCTCCGTGCCGCTGCCCGCCACGGAGACCCAGAAGCCCGGCCGGACGCCGCAGGACGGCGACTGCGTGCGCTAGCGCGTCCACCACGGACGTCCACCGGGTCGCGGGCGGGATCCCCGGAACCGGGTCGTCGTGATCCCGTGCTCGGCGGTGACGGTGGTCGCCGCCGAGCACGACGACAGGGCGACGACGCGCTCCTGCCGCTGAACGAGGACTCCGCTTCACTCGTTCCGAGGACGACACCCACCGACAGCTCTGGCAGAGTCACACGGGCGAATTCCGATTACCCCGGTAGCCCAAGGAGATCATCGTGGCCTGGACGGGCTGGGCAGTCGTGCCCGGAAATCAGCCGAACGGCGCGGGAAACAATGCGCTGGCCGCAGTGGACCACTTCAACAAAGTATATCTTTTCGCCGTGGACGGCGTCGCGAAGCAAGCGCACTGGACAAGATCGGGTGATGCCGGTTTATCGTGGGACGCCTGGCAGCCGGTGGCGGCCGGGCAGCAGGTCGTGTCGCTCAGCGCGGTCAGCTGGGAGGACGGCCTGCACCTGTTCGGCATGACCCCGAACTTCTCGATCTACAGCAACACCCGCTGGCAGGGGACCTTCCCGACGTGGAGCTTCGTGCCGGGCACCCAGAACAGCGGCCGGCCGTGCGCAGTGGACTTCCCGCAGGGCGGCCTGACCACCGATCACCTGTACGTCTTCTTCACCGCCGCCCTGGACGGGTCGATCGGCTGGCTGCGGGCCACGGGCAAGGGCGGCAACGGTTCGCCCACGTCGTGGACCGTCCCGAAATTCCTCAGCGCACCGGGCAAGAGCGATCAGCAGGTAGCCGCTTTCCGCCCCGGCCTCGGCGACGAGCTGAGCTTGGTCCGCCGGGGCGAGGACAGTCAGCTCTACCACATGCCGCATTTCATCGTGAACGGCACGGTGGACAATTCGGCCCCGTGGTCGGCGATACAGCCGGCACTGCTGTCGAAACGAGCACCGGCCGTGCCGCGCGGCAAATCGCTGGCGTTCGCCGCGGACCTGGCCGACAACCTGCGCTGCAAGTCGACCGCTTCGGGAGGCGATTGGACCCTCGTCTCCGGCGCCGTCAAGACGAACGGGTTGGCGGTCACCGATTACGCCACCGGCAACGGCACCGGGATCATGGCGTTCACGCGCCACCCGGACGGGAAGGTCTACTTCACCCGACGGGCGGATGCCTGATCGGACCGCGCCCGCTACAGCGGCAACGGCTCGGTGATCTGCAGGCCGGCGTCCACGCTCGCCACCAGGAGTTCCGCCTGGTGGGGTGAGTGGACGCCCGCCCAGCTGCGCAGCGGGCCGAGGAAGTCGACCAGGTCGCGCTGCGCGGCGCGCAGCATCGCGGGCAGCGCGGTCCGGGACAGGTCCACGTGCGGCACGTCGCGTCCTTCGTCCACCCACACGCGGACCACGTCCGCGCCGACGTACTCGACCCACGGCGCGGGCGGGTGGCCGAGGTCGACCGGCGCGCGGTGCAGCGCGTGCAGCCACGTGCGCCACTCGAACAGGTCTGTGCCACCGGGTTCGGCGCGCACGCCGCCACCGCCGTCGAGCAGCAGCCCGCCGCGCCCGTACAGGGTGTCGAAGCCGATCAGCTCGTGCACCGCCGCGGCCGCGGTGCGCGCGTCCCGGCCGCCGCTGTGCAGGTACATCGTGCAGAGCACCGCGCCGACCTCGTCCTGGCCCACGGTCCCGTCCAGGTGCAGCCAGCCGCCGTCGCCGGACACCGGCCACAGGTCGAAGTCCTCCGGTGCGGACCTGGTGATGACTGGCGATAACCGGACCACGTTCCCGAGGCTAATGCGCGATCGCCCCGGTGGCAGGGGCCGCCGGGGCGATCGCGGTTCTCCAACTGCCGGTAGGGCTGGCCCTACCTCTGGTCGGGCCGCCACACCTGGTACTCGCGCATCCCGTAGAGCAGCGGCAGCCGGCCCTGTTCGCGCGAGACCTGGAACGCCTGGCCGAACACCACCGTGTGGTCGCCGACGGCCTCGGTCCGGCTGACCTTGCAGTCGGCCACCGCGTGCGCGTCCCGCACCAGGTGCGGTCCGCCCGCGCTCGCTGGCAGGCGCCACGGGACCAGGTCGAACCGGTCCGGCGCGCCGGAGGCGAACAGCTCCGCCACCGGTTTCGCGTCGCCGTGCAGGAAGTTCACCGCGAACGCGCCGCGGGCCAGCACCGCGTCCAGGGTGGGACTGCCGTTGCGCAGGCAGACCAGCAGCGTCGGCGGCGACAACGTCACGCTGCACACCGACGAGACGGTCATGCCGCGCGGCGAGTCGTCCTGGCCGGTCGTGGTGACGATGGCGACACCGGTCGGGAAGTGCGACATCAGGGTGCGGAACTCCGCGATCTCGATCGCGGGCAGCGACTGGGTCATGACCTGCTCCCGGGCAACTCGGGTACCGGCACGGGCTTCGGGGCGCTGGTGCGTTCGATGAGCGAGAGCAGCGGACCGGTCATGCCGGTCGTCGCCAACGCCATCACCACGAGGGCCAGGAACAGCTGCACGGACAGCAGTCCGGCGCTGTACCCGGCCTGCAGCACGACGATCTCGGTCAGGCCGCGGGTGTTCACCAGCACGCCGACCGTCACCGCCGTGCGGCGGTCCTGACCGGCCAACCGCCCGCCGAGGTAGCCGCCGCCGACCTTGCCGACGACGGCCAGCGCGATGGCGACGGCGATGGCGGTCCACGGCACCGAGCCGCGCGGCGCGTTCGCCACGCCCATGCCCGCCACCACGAAGAACACCGGCACCAGCAGCCTGCCGAACGACATCACGGGCCGCACGGCCTTCGCCCACGCCCCGCCGGGGATCGCGAGGCCGACCACGAACGCGCCGAACACGGCGGTCAGGCCCCAGTGCTCGAACTGGAACGCCACCAGCAGCGCCAACCCGGCGACGCCGACGCCCGCGGCGCCCGGGAAGCGCTCGGCCGCCGACATGGGCACGCGGCCGCGCAGCAGGATGCGGCCGACGACGGTCACCGTGACGCCGAGGGCGACCAGGACCAGGGACACCACGAGGCCGCCGGAGATGCCGACGGCCACCACGAGCAGCACCCACGCCGCCGAGTCGGTGACCACGGCCGCGGCCATGGCGAGCTTGCCCGCGGGGCTGTCCACCAGGCCGCGGTCCTCCAGCACGCGGGCCAGCACGGGCACGGCGGTCACGCTCAACGCGACCGCGACCATCAGCACCAGCGCGGGCGCCGGCGCGTCGCCGCGCAGGTCCGGGTCGGCCACCCAGACCACCCACGCGGCCATCACCAGGCCGGTGAGCAGGGCGGGCAGGAACGAGCCCGCGGTCACCCAGCCGACCGCGCGGGCGCCGAGGCCGGAGCCGCCGTGCCGCAGTTCGTGGGCCACGCCGACCAGGAACAGCACCAGGCCGACCTGGCCGATCACCTTCAACGGGCTCACCACGCCGGTGGGCAGCACCGCGGCGAGGGTCGGCGCCCCGCCGACCGCGAGGACCGCCGGCACCACGAGGATGCCCGCCAGGATCTCGCCGACGACCTCGGGCTGCCGCGCGGCGCGTGCCGCGACCCGGCCCAGGTACGCCGCGACCAGGACGACCGCCAGGACGGCGACCACGTGCCCCACGCGCAACAGGAGGTCGGTCATGGTCGCGCCCCCGGCGACCCGTGGACGTCTTGCCTGGTCATCGACAGCGCGCGGCTGCCCGCGAAGTTGGGGATGCGCATGGTCACGGCAGGTTCCCTTCCCGATCGGTGAATGGCGCCTCTCGCGGTCGGGCCTCGGACGTCGGCGCCGCGGAGGTCGGTGCCCGGCGGCCGAGCGCTCGGCCGCCGCGACTCGGTGCCCGGTGCCCGGCTGTCAGTGCTCAGCCGTCCGGTGGTCGGCGGTCAGCCATCCGGTGCCCGGTGCTCGGCGGGTGGTGTGCTCAGCCGTCCGGTGCCCGGCGGTCAGTGCCCGGTGGTCGGCGGTCAGTGCTCGGCGGTCGGCGGTCAGCCCCGGGGCTGGTGACCGACGAGGTTGAAGAACACGTCGTCGAGGGTCGGGCGGCGCAGCGCGAAGTCCGCGACGTCCACCCCCGCGTCCCGGAGGGCGACGGCGGCGGCGGCGATGCCGTCCATGCCGTCGCGCAGTTGCAGCTTGACCAGTCCCTTGGCCGGGTCGGCGGCCGGTTCGTCCACGGCCAGCGGCGCGAGCACCGCCACCGCGGCGGCGACCCGGTCGGGCAGCGCGACGGCCACTTCCAGCCACTCCTGGCCGACCTTGCGCTTGAGCTCGTCCGGCGTGCCGTCGGCGATCACCTGGCCGTCGGCGATCACCACGACCTGGTCGGCCAGGTAGTCGGCCTCCTCCAGGTACTGGGTGGTCAGCAGCACGGTCATGCCGTCGGCGACCAGGCCGCGCACGGTGTTCCACAGCGACTGCCTGCTCGCCGGGTCCAGCCCGGTGGTCGGCTCGTCCAGGAACAGCACCTGCGGCCGGCCGACCAGGCAGCCGGCCAGGTCGAGCCGCCGGCGCATGCCGCCGGAGTAGGTGCCGACCGGCCGGTCGGCCGCCGCGACGAGGTCGAAGCGCTCCAGCAGCTCCGCGGCGCGGTCCCGGGCGCCCTTGCCGCCCAGGTGCAGGAGCTTGCCGACGAGGGTCAGGTTCTCCCGGCCGGTGAGCAGCTCGTCGACCGCCGCGTACTGCCCGGCCAGGCCGATCCGCCGGCGCACCTCCCCCGGCCGGCTCACCACGTCGTAGCCGGCGACCTCGACCAGCCCGCTGTCCGGCGCGAGCAGCGTCGCCATGACCCGCACGGCGGTCGTCTTGCCGGCGCCGTTGGGGCCCAGCAGGCCCAGCACCGATCCCGGCTTCACGGTCAGGTCGACACCGCGGAGGGCTTCGGTGCCCTTGTAGGTCTTCTTGAGTCCCTCAACGCGAATCGCGGCGTCCACGTCAGCCCGCCTCGCGCAGGCTCGCGGGCCGCATGTCGGTCCAGTTCCGCTCCACATAGGACAGCGCGGCGGCGCGCGGACCCGCGTCGAGCGCGATGGTCCAGCCCGCGGGCACGTCCGCGAAGGTCGGCCACAGGCTGTGCCGGCCCTCGTCGTTCACCAGCACCAGGAACGTGCCGTCCTCGTCGTCAAAGGGGTTCACCACGTCAGTACTCCGTCCGCGTCGCCGGCGTCGGCCTCGGGTGCTCCCGATACTGGTCAACACCGCTGACAGCGCACTGACGGATACCTGACCGGCCCCGCGCGGCACGTCCGGCCGACGACGCGCGGGACCTCCCGGGCCGTGCGCGCCGTCCGGCGACGTCACGACCCGGGAGGCCATCCCCGTCCACGAGGTTCAGCGCGGCAAGCGCGCCTCCTCGTGCGACTGCGCTCGCTGCTCGCCGACCGGGCCCACCGTCGAGTGGTCCGACCGGCGGGACAACGTCGAGGGCCACCACGCCGCCCGGCCCAGCAGGCGCATCGCCGAGGGCAGCACCAGCAGCCGGATCACGAACGCGTCCAGCACCACGGCCACCGCCAGCCCCAGGCCGAGCTGCTTCATCTCCAGCAGGCTGGTGAACACGAAGCTGACGAACACCGACATCATCACCACCGCCGCGCTGGTCACCACGCCGGCGGAGCTCGTGATGCCCTCGCGCACCGCCTGCCACGACGGCACGCCGGTCCGCGCGACCTCGCGGACCCGGCTCAGCACGAACACGTGGTAGTCCATCGACAGCCCGAACAGGATCACGAACAGGAACAGGGGCACCCGCGACACGATGAAGCCGCCGGAGGTGAAGTCCAGCAGGTCCTCGGCCCAGCCGAGCTGGAACACCAGCACCAGCACGCCGAACGTGGCCGCGGTGGCGAGCAGGTTGAGCGCGATCGTCAGCAGCGCCATGACCACCGAGCGGAACGCGACCACGATCATCACGAAGGTCAGCAGCAGCACGAACAGCACGACCCGCAGCAGCTTGTCGGACTGGTGCGCCACCGTGTCCACGTTGCGCGCGACGTCACCGGAGACCGCGTGCTCGAACCCGCCCACCGCCGCGGGCACCAGCTCGCCGCGCAGCTTCGCCAGCGACTCCTCGGCTCGCGGCGACTCGGGTGAGAACGGGATCGGCAGCTCCAGCACGGTCACCCGGCCGTCCTCCGACACCCGTTCGGCGGCCCCCGGCGCGAACAGCGGGTCGCCCTGCGTCCGCGCGGCCAGCCCGTCCAGCGCCGACGCCACCTCGGCGGCCCGCGCCGGGTCGGCCCGCACCACGACCACGTGCCGCGCGCCCTCACCGGGGAACAGAGCCACCATCCGGTCGTGGGTGCGGATCTCCTCGACCTGCTTGGGCAGCGTGTCGTTGCCGGGCAACCCCAGCTCCATGCCCAGCGCGGGCAGGGCGAGCAGCAGCATCGCGCCGGTGCTGATCAGGAGCGTCCGCCCCGGCCGCAGCATCGACGGCTCCAGCGCCCGGCGCCACACCCGGCCCTCGCCGCGCCCGGTGAGCCGCCACAGCAGCGGCACGCGCGGCCGGTCGACCCAGCGGCCGAACTTGGCCAGCAGCGCGGGCAGGACGGTCAGCGAGCTGACGACCGCCACCGCCACCACGATGATCGAGCCGGTGGCCAGGGACGAGAACACCACGTCCCCGACGAGGTAGAGACCGGCCATCGAGACCATGACGGCCAGCCCGGACACCACGATGGCCCGACCGGAGGTCGCCGCGGCCAGCTCCACCGCGGCCACGTGGTCGACCCGGCCACCGCCGCGCGCGCGTTCCTCGCGTTCCCGCTTGAGGTAGAACAGGGAGTAGTCCACGCCGACGGCCATGCCCAGCAGCAGGATCACGTTCTTCGTCGCGCCCGCGTCGGGGAACACGTGCGAGGCCACCGCCGACAGCGCCATCGCCGTCACCACGGACGACAACCCCAGCAGCACCGGCACGCCGGCCGCGATCAGGGCGCCGAACACGACCAGCAGGATCAGCAGGGTGACCGGCAGCGTCAGCCGCTCCGCGAACGCCAGGTCCTCGGCCAGCTGCTCGTCGATGCCGACGTCGATCGACACGCCGCCGGTCTGCTCGACCACCAGCTCCGGGTGGGCGCCGCGCACCGCGGCCGTCTGCTCCAGCAGCGCGGCCACCTGCTCCATCGCCGTGCGGTCCGCGGCCGTCATGGTCACCTCGACCAGCACCGCGTCGCCGTTCGGCGACCGCGTCGGCTCGCCGACCGAGGACACCTCGGGCAGGGCCCGCATCCGGTCGGCGACCTCGCGCGCCGCGGTGTCGGCGGCAGCCTGGTCGAGCGGCCCGGACGGCGAGGTGATGAGCACCCGTTCCACGATCGGATCCACCAGCCCGCCCTCGGCCGCCACGGTCTCGGCGCGACCCGCCTCGCCGACCCGGTAGTCCTCGCTGGAGGCGTCACGGACGCCGACGATGGCGCCCGCGGCGACGCACACCGCGACGAAGGCGAGCCATCCGATGATCGCGCGCCACGGATGAGTGGCGCTCCACTTGGCGATTGACACGGTCACCGGCGCGCTGCCCACGACCCTCAACTCCTCCGTTGTGGCACTGTGCCTCGAATCCTTCCGCCGCGTGACCGGGCGGACACTGGTGGTGCCCACCGGGTCGGGGTAGGGCTGTCCCCACCCCCTGGTGCGGATCCCCGCAGCGGACAAGCGAAAGCCCCGCCGCGGACGTCGGCCGAGGGGCGACGTCCGCGGCGGGGCGGTCGGGGAACGCGGTCAGCGCAACGTCACCGGCAGGCTGGAGTAGCCGTGGACGAAGTTGGAGAACAGCCGGCGCGGCTCACCGGCCAGCTCGATCTCGTCGACCAGGTCGCGCACCGCCTCCAGCACCGAGCGCACGTGGGCGCGCCCGAGGTAGGCGCCGAGGCAGAAGTGCGGTCCGTGGCCGAACGCGATGTGCCGGTTGGGCGTGCGCGACAGGTCGAACGACAGCGGGTCGGTGAACACCTCGTCGTCGAAGTTGGCCGAGCTGTTCCACAGCGTCACCACGTCGCCCGCCTTGATGACCCGCCCACCGAGCTCCACGTCCACGACGGCGCGGCGGCCGAAGTGCATGGCGGGCGTGGTCCAGCGCAGCACCTCTTCGGTCGCCGTGCCGATGTCGACCTTGCCGTCCTTGAGCGCGCGCCACTGCTCCGGGTGCTGGTGCAGCGCCAGGAGCCCGCCGATCGAGGACATGCGGCTGGACTCGTCCGCGCCCAGGATGAGGCTGTAGCAGTTGAAGACGATCTCGTCCTCGCTCAGCGGCGCGCCGTCCACCAGCCCGTTGGCCAGGGCGCTGACCACGTCGTCGCCGGGGTCGCGCCGGCGTTGCTCGGCCAGGCCCGAGAAGTACAGCAGGATCTCGTTGCGGGCCAGCCACTCCTCCAGCTCGGTGTCCTCGGAGCTGTACCGGCTCAGCGTCCGGTTGTTCCAGTCCACGAGCTTCGCCCGGTCCGCGACGGGCACGTCCATCAGGTCGCCGATCGTGTTGATCGGGATGTGGTCGGCGACGTCGGTGGCGAAGTCGAACGTCGGTCCGACCCGCTCGCCCACCAGCGCCAGGGTCCGCTGGTGCACCCGTTCGGCGACCTTCGCCAGCACGCGCGGCGAGAACGACTTGATCATCAGGTTGCGCACGTCGCGGTGCCGCGGGCCGTCGGTGACCGCGAGCATCTTGCCCGACGCCGAGTCCGTGCCGCGCAACAACGTGGACAGCACGTTGCCGTGCTCGGAGGTGAACCTCTTGTTGTCCTTGTACACCGCCACGACGTCGGCGTAGCGGGACAGCACCCAGAAGCCCGGCGTGCCGTCGCCCGGCGGGTTCCAGTGCACGGGGTCCTCTTCGCGCAGCCGCCGCCACATCGAGTGCAGGTCCACGTCCAGGAACGTCTGCGGGTCGGCCAGGTCCAGGTCGGCCAGGTCGACATCGGCCAGGTGGGCGGTCATGTCCGTGTTCTCCTCAGTTGGCGGTGCTCGCGTACCGGCGCAGGCTGACGAACGAGGTCAGCAGGAAGAGCAGGCCGAGGGTCACCACGACGACCACCTCCGGGTGGTCGGTCGGGAAGCCGCCGCCGGTGGTGACCGGGTTGCCCCACAGCTGGCGGCAGGCCGTGGCCACCGCGCTGATGGGGTTCCAGGCCGCGATCGGCGCCAGCCACGCGGGCAGGTTCTGCTCGGACAGGAACGCGTTCGACAGGAACGGGAACACGACCACGACCAGCGGCGCGATCGAGTCGATGGTCTCCAGGCTCTTGGACGACATGCCCAGCAGCACGCCGACCCACGTCACCACGTAGCAGAACACGACCAGCACGCCGAACGCGGCGAGCGTGGGCAGCAGCCCGGTGTGCGAGCGCCACCCCAGCAGCAGGCCGACGCCCACGACGACGGCCAGGCCCATCACCGCGACCACGAGGTCGGCGATCGTGTGTCCGATGAGGACGGACGACCGCGAGATCGGCAGCGACCGGAACCGGTCGATCAGCCCGCCCTTCAGGTCCGTCGCGACCGCGATGGCGGTCGGGCCGACGCCCGCGAGGCCGACCTGCAGCGCCGCGCCCGCGAACAGGTACTCCTGGTAGCTGCCGCCGCCGGGGATGGAGATCGACTGCTGGAACAGGTAGCCGAGCACCAGCATGGACACCAGCGGGTTGAGCGTGACCCCGATGAAGCGGCCGGGCGCCCGGCGCAGGTGCCGCAGCCGCCTGCCGGTCACGGCCAGGACTTCGACCAGGGTCGCCCCGGGCCCGGGTTTGACGTCGACCAGTGCGTTCACGATTCCCCATTCCCGGGCGGGCGGGACATCCCGGCCGCCACCGCCGCGCCGATCCGGGCCAGGTGGCCCGGGTTCATCATGTGGTCGTGCCCACCGGGCAGGTGGTGCACTCGGAGGGCGCCGACGTGCGGCGTCCACAGGTCGACCCGTTCGGCCAGCTCGTCCTCTGGCAGCTCGCCGGAGGCCGCGAACAGCAGCACCTCGCCGTCGTAGCGGGACGGCCGGTACCGCTCGGAGAACCGCGAGTGGACCTTCATCACCTCGATCATCGCCAGCACCCGCTCGTCGCCGAGCCCTGCCAGCGGGCTGCCGTCGCGGCGCAGCACCTCGACCACGTCCTCGGCGGTGATGTCGCGGCCCGCGAACTCCGACCGGTCGTGCCCGACCAGCTCCACCACCCAGCCGAGCATCGCCTGGTCGTCGCCGTGCGGGTCGTGCCTGCTCGGCGGGTAGGCGTCGAGGTTGGCCAGCACGCCGACCCGCTCGCCGTCGGCTTCCAGCCGCGCGGCCACCTCGTGGGCGAGGATGCCGCCGAACGACCAGCCGAGCAGGTGGTACGGGCCCTCGGGCTGGATCGACCTGATCAGGTCGAGGTAGTCCGACGCCAACTGCCCCAACGACGTCGGCAGCGCGGCCAGCTCGGTGATGGACGGCGACTGGATGCCCACCAGCGGTGTGTCCGGGCCGACGTGCGGCGCCAGGCCGATGTAGGGCAGGGCGAAGCCGACACCGCTGTGCAGGCAGAACAGCGCGGGACCGGAGCCCGGCTTCATCCGCAGCACGGTGTCGAACGGCGTGGTCTCCTCCAGGGCGGCGAACTCCTCGAACACGCTGGAGATCGCCGCGGCCCGCGACGGCGCGCGGTCGTCCGCCGCGGCCGCTAGGTCGGCGACAGTCTGGTGCACGAACACGTCCGCGATGGCGATCGGCAACCCCGCCTTGCGGGCGCGGGTGACGACCTGGATCGAGCTGATGCTGTCGCCGCCGACCGCGAAGAAGTTGTCGTCCACGCCGACCGACGGCACGCCGAGCACGTCCGCGACGATCCCGGCCAGCAGCTCCTCGGCCGGGGTGCGCGGGGCGCGAGTGGAGGGCAGGTGCGCGAAGTCCGCGGCGGGCAGGGCCTTGCGGTCCACCTTGCCGTTGGGCGTCAGGGGCAGGGCGTCGAGCACGACCAGCGCGGCGGGCACCATGTAGTCGGGCAGCGACTCGCCGAGCTCCTTGCGCAGCAACGCGATGTCGCCGCCCGCGTCGTCGGCCGGCACGACGTAGCCGACGAGCCGCTTGTGGCCCTTGGCGTCGCCGTCGACGACCACCACCGCGTCGCGCACGGCGGACAACGCCCGGGCCGCGGCCTCGACCTCGCCCAGCTCGATGCGGTGGCCGCGGATCTTGACCTGGTGGTCGCGCCGCTCCAGGAACTCCAGGTTGCCGTCAGCGCGCAGCACCACCCGGTCGCCCGTGCGGTACATCCGCGCGCCCGCGCCGAGACCGGACTCCGCGGCGAACGGGTCGGGCAGGAACGTCACCGACGTCCGCGCGGGGTCGCCGAGGTAGCCGCGCCCGACGCCGAGGCCGCCGACGTAGAGCTCGCCCGGCACGCCGACGGGCAGCGGCCGCAGGTCGTCGCCGAGCACGTACAGCGCGGTGTTGCGCACCGGTTGGCCGATCGGCACGCGCGTGCCGCGCACCGGCCCGGTGATCACCGCGTGCGTGACGTCGTCGGAGCACTCGGTCGGCCCGTAGGCGTTGACCAGCGGGATGGCCGGGAACCGCGCGAACCACCGCTCGCACAGGTCGGCGGGCAACGCCTCGCCGGTGACGACCAGCCGGCGCAGCGACGGCAGCTCCGGCGCCTCGCCCGTGGTGTCCCACACGTCCAGCGCGGCGCGCAGCAGCGACGGGACGACCTCCAGCACCGAGACGCGTTCACCGGCCGTGATGCCGAACAACGCCTCCGGGTCCGCGGCGACCTCGCGGCCGACGACCCGCACCCGGCCGCCGACCACCAACGGCGCCAGCATCTGCCACACCGAGATGTCGAACGTCACCGGCGCGTTGTGCACCACCGCGTCCTGTTCGGACAGCCGCAGGTCGTCCACCTTGGCGAGCAGGTGGTTGACCATGCCCGCCCGGTGCACCATCGCGCCCTTCGGCTTGCCCGTCGACCCGGACGTGAAGATCACGTACGCGAGGTCGTCCGCCGCACCCGACAACGGCGGCAGGTCGCCGTCCTCGGCGCCGTCCAGGACGACCACCCGGGCGGCGCCCGCCACCTGTTCGGCCAGGCGGCGGTGCGCGGCGTCGGTCAGCAGCACGCGCGCGCCGCTGTCGGCCAGCAACGCGGCCGTGCGCGACACCGGGGCCTGCACGTCCAGCGGCAGGTAGGCGCCACCCGCGCCGAGCGCGCCCAGCACCGCCGAGACGTAGCGCGCGCCCGGTGCGGCCAGCACCGCGGCCAGACCGCCGTCCAGCTCACGGGACACCGCGGCGGCACGGCGCACCAGCGTCGAGTAGGTGACCTCGCCGTCCTCGTCCACGACGGCCACGGCGTCGGGCGTGCGGGCGGCGAACTCGCGCACCCGCTCCACCACGCCCCGGTACGCGTCCGGGCGGCGCGGTCCGGCGCCCGCGCCCAGCACCCGCTCGCGCTCCTCCGGGTCCAGCACGTCGAGCCGGCTCAGCCGCGCGCCCGGGTCGGCCACCGCGGCGCGCAGCAACCGCAGCAGCCGGTCCGCGATCCGCTCGACCGTGGACCGGGTGAACAGGTCGGTCGTGTACTCCAGCGCGCCCCGGATGCCCGTGGGCGCGCCGTCGGCGACCAGCTCGTCGAGCTGGAAGGTGAGGTCGAACTTCGCGCGCGGCGCGGCCACCGGCTGCACGCGGGCGTTCAGGCCGGGCAGGACGGCCGGCCCGTCACCGTCGTTCTGCAGCACCAGCATGACCTGGAACAGCGGCTGGCGGGCCGGCGACCGCACCGGGTTCAGCTTCTCCACCAGGTACTCGAACGGCAGGTCCTGGTGCGCGTACGCGCCGAGGTTCGCCTCCCGCACGCGGTGCACCAGCTCCTGGAACGTCGGGTCGCCGGCGGTGTCGGTGCGCAGCACCACGGTGTTGACGAAGAACCCGACCAGCTCGTCGAGCGCCTCGTCGGCCCGGCCGGCCACCGGGGTGCCGAGCGGGATGTCCGTGCCCGCGCCGAGCTTGCCCAGCAGGGCCGACACGGCCGCCTGGAACACCATGAACACGCTCGCGCCGGACTCGCGCGCCAGTGCCACCAGCCCCGCGTACAGCGGGCCGTCGACCAGGAACTCGACCTCGCCGCCGTCGTGCGTGCTCACCGCCGGGCGCGGGAAGTCGGTCGGCAGGTCCAGTTCCTCGGGCAGGTCGGCGAGCGCCTCGGTCCAGTACGCGAGCTGGGCGCCGAGCAGGCTCTCCGGGTCGTCCTCGGAGCCGAGCAGCTCACGCTGCCACAGCGCGTAGTCCGCGTACTGCACCGGCAGCGGCGACCGGTCCGGGGCCACGCCCGCGCAACGGGCGCGGTAGGCGTCGGTCAGGTCGCGGGCGAACGGCGCGATCGACCAGCCGTCGAACGCGATGTGGTGGAAGACGACCAGCAGCACGTGCTCGTCCGGGCCGAGCCGGAACAGCGTGGCGCGCAACGCGGGTTCTGTCGCGAGGTCGAACCCGCGGTCCGTCTCGGCGGTCAGCACGCGGCCCAGCTCGGCCTCGGCGAGTTCGGCCACCTCCAGCGGCGGGTGGTCCGGCGGCAGGTCGGCCACCCGCTGGTGCGGCTTGCCGTCCTCGTCCGGGAACACCGAGCGCAGCACCTCGTGCCTGGCCACGACGTCGCGCAGGGCGGCGCGCAGCGCGTCGACCCTCAGCGCGCCGGTCAGGCGCATCGCCAGCGGCACGTTGTAGGTGCCGGTGGCGTTCTCCTCCAGGCGGTTGAGGAACCACAGCCGCCGCTGGGCGAACGACAGGGGCGTCCGCTCGCCGCGCGGCATCGGCGCCAGCGCCGGTCGGGCGCCCTGCGCGCCGCGCACCTGGTCGGCCAGCGCCGCCACGGTGCGCGCCTCGAACAACGCCCGGATGGGCAGCTCGACGCCCAGCGCGGACCGGGCCCGGCTGATGACCCGCGTGGCCAGCAGGGAGTGCCCGCCGAGCTCGAAGAAGTCCTCGTCGATCCCCACCTGCGGCAGGCCGAGCACGTCGGCGAACAGCCCGGTCAGGATGTCCTCGACCGGTGTGCGCGGTCCCCGGCCGCGAGCGGCGGGCGCGCCGGCCTCGGGCGCGGGCAGCGCCTTGCGGTCCAGCTTGCCCTGCGCGGTCAGCGGCAGCTCGTCCAGCGCGACCAGCGCCGCCGGGACCATGTACTCCGGCAGCGACTCGACCAGCAGTTCCCGCACGCCGTCGGGCACCGCGCCGGGTCGTTCGGGCGCGGGCGCGGCGGGCACCAGGTAGCCGACCAGCCTGCGGTCGCCGTCGTCCTCGCGGACCACGACCACGGCCTGGGCCACGCCGGGGTGCGACACCAGCGCCGACTCGATCTCGCCCAGCTCGATGCGGAAGCCGCGCAGCTGCACCTGGTCGTCCGCGCGGCCGACGTAGTCCAGCTGGCCGTCGGCGTGCCACCGGACCAGGTCGCCGGTGCGGTACATGAACCCGCCCGGCGCGTCGAACGGGTCGGCGACGAACCGCTCGGAGGTCAGGCCGGGCCGGTCGAGGTACCCGCGGGCGAGCCCGCCGGCGACGTACAGCTCGCCCGTCACGCCGACGGGCACCGGCCGCAGCAGCGGGTCGAGCACGTACACCCGGTGCGCCGCGGTCGGCGTGCCGATGGGCGGCCTGCCCTCGCCGGTCAGCGGGCCGCCGACGGTCGAGGCGAGCACCGCCTCGGTCGGCCCGTACCCGTTGAACATCCGGTGCCTGGGCGCCCAGCGCGCCACCACCTCCGGCGGGCACGCCTCGCCGGCGACGACCATCACCAGGTCGTCGGGCAGCCGGGCGTCCTCGGGCAGCCCGCCCGCGACCACCGGCGGCAGCGCCGCGAGGTTGACCCGCCTGGTCCGGATCAGGTCGAGCAGCGGTCGGCCCGGCGCGCGGGCGTCGTCGTCGGCGACCACCAGCGTGCCGCCGCCCAGCAGGGCCAGGCCCCACTCCCACACCGTCGCGTCGAAGCTGTAGGAGGCGAACTGGAGCACCCGCGTGTCGGGCGTGACGTCGAACTTCGCGATCAGGCTCCGGACCATGGCGACGAGCCCGGCGTGGTCGACCACGACGCCCTTGGGCCGCCCGGTGGACCCGGACGTGTAGATCACGTAGGCCGGGTGCCCCTGGCGCAGCGCCGGCGCCGGCGCGGTGGCGGGCAGGCCGTCCAGCTCGGCGAGCACCGCGGGGTCGTCCAGGAGCACCAGCGGCACGTCGAGCCCGGCCATCCCGCCGGCGGTGTCCACAGTGGACACCAGAGCGATCGGCCGGGCGTCGTCCACCATGTACGCGATCCGGTCCAGCGGCAGCTTGGCGTCGATCGGCAGGAACGCCGCGCCGGACTTCAGCACGGCGAGCACCACCACCGCCGCCTCCAGCGAGCGCGGCAGGGCGAAGGCGACCACGCCCTCCGGGCCCGCGCCCCGGGCGGCCAGCAGCCGGGCCAGCCGGTTCGCGCGGGCGTCCAGCCCGGCGTAGGTCAGCTCCTCGTCGCGGAACACGGCGGCGAGCGCGTCCGGCGCCTGCGCGACCCGGTCGGCGAACAGCTGCGGCGCGGTCACGTCCGGGATCGGCGCGATCCGCCCGCTCCACTCGCCCAGCAGCAGCTCCCGCTCACCCGCCGCCAGCACGTCGACCCGGCCCACCGGCGTGTCCGGCGCGTCGACCGCGGTCTCCAGCAACCGCACGAACCGGTCGACCAGCAGCCGCACGTCCTCGCGGGTGAACAGGCGACCCCGGTACTGGGCGTGCAGCCGCATCCGCTCGCCGGGGTACACGCCCAGCGCGAACGGGTACTCGGCCACCACGCGCGCCTCGCCGCCGAGCACGTCCAGGTCCGGCGCCAGGCCGCCCAGCTCGCGGGCGTCGGCCATCGGGTAGTTGTGGTAGCTGACCACGGTGTCGAACAGCTCGCCGATGCCGGCCTGCTGCTGCACCTCGGCCAGGCCGAGGTGCTGGTGCGGCTCCAGGTCGAACTGCCCGGCGCCGAGGTCCGCCAGCAGCCGCGCGAGCGTGTGCGCGGGGTCGAGCGCCACCCGCACCGGCAGCGTGCCGAGGAACGGGCCGATCATCGTCTCGACGCCCGGCAGCTCGGCGGGCCGGCCGGACCGCACCGCGCCGAACACGACGTCCCGGCTCCCGGTCAGGGCGCCCAGCAGCACCGCCCAGCAGCCCTGCACGACCGTGCTGAGGGTGAGGTCGTTGGCCCGCGCCCAGTCGGTCAGGCGGGCCGTCAGCGACTCGGGCAGGTCCACCAGCAGCTCGTCGGGCACCGCGGGCGTGCGGTCCGGGTCGACCGGCGCGAGGCGGGTCGCCTCCGTCAGCCCGGCCAACGCCGAGCGCCACGCGTCGCGCGCCGCCTCGACGTCCCGGTCGGCCAGCCACCGCAGGTAGTCGGCGTGGGGTGGCACCGGCGGCAGCGCGGAGGTGTCGACCCCGTTGGCGTACAGGGTGAACAGCTCCCGCGCGAAGATCGGGTTGGACCAGCCGTCCACCAGGGAGTGGTGCACGGTCCAGACGACGCGGAACGACTCGCCGGTCAGCCGCACCACGGTGAACCGCACCAGCGGCGGCGCCGTCAGGTCGAAGCGGCGCAGCCAGTCGGCGTCGGTGAGCCGGGCCAGCTCGCCGTCGCGGTCCGCCGGGTCCATCCCGCTCAGGTCGACCTCGTCCCACGACGGCTCGACCGCCGAGGGCACGACGAGCACGGCGTCACCGGACTCCCGGTGCCGGAAGGCGGCACGCAGCAGCGGGTGCCGCGCCAGGAGCGCCCGTGCGGCGGCGCGCAGCCGGGCCGGGTCGAGCGGACCGGCCACGTCCACGGTCACCTGCAACGTGTAGGCGTCCACGCCGTCGCGGTCGTAGTCGGCCTGGAACAGCAGGCCCTTCTGCGACGGCGACAGCGGCAGCACGTCGTCCACCGGGCCGACCGCCCGCTCGACGTCCTCGATCTCGCGCTGGGTCAGCGACACCAGCGGGAAGTCCGACGGCGTGCGGCCACCGGCCCGGTCCGCGTGCCGTTCCGCGTGCTCCACCAGCGCGCCCAGGACCGCGGTGAACGTCTCGGCGATGCCCCGGACGTCCTCTTCGGACAGCAGCGCGCCCGCGTACTGCCAGTCGGACACGAGCACCGGGCCGGTCGGCCGGTCCTCGGTGACCGCGGCGACCTCCAGCGCGTACCGCAGCGGCACGTCCCGGTGCGCGTGCAGGCCGACGTCGCCGCGCAAGGACCACTCCCCCCGGTCCACGCCGAAGCGCCCGAGGTAGTTGAAGCCGATCTGCGGCGGGGCGAACCGGGCCAGCGCGCCCTGCGTCTGGGGGTTGAGGTGGCGCAGCAGCCCGAAGCCGAGGCCGTGGTCGGGCAGGGCGCGCAACGCCTCCTTGACCCGCTTCACCACCCCCGGCACGTCCGAGGTGTCGCCGACGTCGAGGCGCACGGGGAACACGCTGGAGAACCAGCCGACCGTGCGCGCCAGGTCCACGTCCTCGGCGGCCTGCTCGCGCCCGTGGCCCTCCAGCTCGACCAGCACCGACCCGCCGCCGCGCCGCCGCGCCACCGCGACCGCGAGCGCGGCCAGCAGCACCTCGTTGGCCTCGGCGTGGAACGCGGCGGGCACCGTGGTCGTCAACGCCGCCGCGTCGGCCACCTCGAACCGGTGGTGGCCGGCGGTGCGCTCGACGTCCACGGCGGGGTCGAGCGGGCGCGCGCCCAGCAGCGGGTCGCCGCCGCGCAGCTGCCCCGTCCACAGCGGCAGCTCGGCGGTGCGGGCGGCGGTGCGCGCCTGCTCCGACAGCAGCCGGGTCCAGCGGCGGTAGGACGTGCCGACGGGTGGCAGGGGCCGCCCCTCGACGGCCGCGCGCAGGTCGGGCAGCAGGATCCGCCACGACACGCCGTCCACGGCCAGGTGGTGGGCCACCACGAGCAGCTCGCCGTCGTTCAGCACGAACCGGACGACCACGCCGTCCTTGGGCGCCAAGCGCTCGCGTGCCGCGTCGAGCGTGCCGCCGGCGCTGACCACGTCGGCCGCGCGGACCGCGCCGCGGGGCTGCACCTCCAGCGCCCACAGCCCTTCGACCGGCTCGGCGAGCCGCAGCCGCAGCGCGTCGTGGTGGTCCAGCAGCACCTGCACGGCGGCGGTGAGCCGGTCGACGTCCAGCCCGGCGGGCACGGACACCGCCACGTGCTGGCTGTAGTCACGGGTCAGCCCGGTGGGGACCTCGCGCAACTGGTGGGCGATCGGGGGTGGCTCGACCTCGCCGACACCGTCGTCCGCGACCACGGCGACGGCGGAGACGGGCTTGGCGACCGCCGCGATGGCGGCCGGTGTCCGCAGCCGGAACACGTCCGCCGAGGTGACGACCAGGCCCGCCGCGCGGGCGCGGCTGACCACCTGGATGGAGCTGATGCTGTCGCCGCCGAGGGCGAAGAAGCTGTCGTCCGCGCCGACCGAGGCCACGCCGAGCACCTCGGCGAGCACACCGCAGAGGATCTCCTCCTCGCGGGTGCGGGCCGCGCGCGTCGTCACGGGCGTGCCGAAGTCCACGGCGGGCAGCGCCTTGCGGTCCACCTTGCCGTGCGGGGTCAGCGGCAGCGCGTCCAGCACCACGAACGTCGACGGCACCATGTACTCGGGCAGCAGCCGTGCCACCTGCTCGCGGACCCCGGCCGCCTCGCCCACGACGTAGCCGACGAGCCGCTTGTGCCCGGCCGGGTCGGTGACGACGGCGACCGCGGCGTCACCGACGCCCGGCACCGCGCGGACGGCGGCCTCGACCTCGCCGAGCTCGATGCGGTGACCGCGGATCTTGACCTGGAAGTCCCGCCGCTCCAGGAACTCCAGCTGCCCGTCGGCGTGCCGCAGCACGCGGTCGCCGGTGCGGTACATGCGGTCGCCCGGCCCGCCGAACGGGTCGGGCAGGAACGTCGTCGCGGTGCGCCCGGGATCGCCGAGGTAGCCGTGGCCGACGCCGGCGCCCGCCACGTACAGCTCGCCGGGCACGCCCTGCGGCATCGGTCGCAGGTCGTCGCCCAGCACGTAGAGCCGGGTGTTGCGCACCGCGTGGCCGATCGGCGCGCGGGCGCCGTCGACCGGTCCGGTGATCAGCGCGTGCGTGACGTCGTCCGAGCACTCGGTCGGCCCGTAGGCGTTGACCAGCGGCAGCCCCGGGTAGCGGTCGAACCAGCGCGCGCACAGGTCGGCGGGCAGCACCTCGCCCGTGACGACCAGGTGCCGCAGGCCGGGCAGCGGCACGGCGTGGCCGGCGGCGTCCCAGGCGTCGAGCGCGGCGCGCAGCAGCGACGGCACGACCTCCAGCACGGTCACGCCCCCGGTCGCGGCGAGGCCGAACAGGGTGTCCGGGTCGGCGGCCTCCGCCGCGCCCACGACGAGCACCCGTCCGCCCACGACCAGCGGCGCGAGCATCTGCCAGACGGACACGTCGAAGGTCACCGGCGCGTTCTGCACGACGGTGTCGGCGGCGGTGAGCCCGAGGTCCTCGACCTTGGCCAGCAGGTGGTTGACGAGGCCGCCCCGGTGCACCATCGCGCCCTTCGGCCGGCCCGTCGACCCCGACGTGAAGATCACGTACGCGAGGTCGTCGGCCGAGTCGGACAACGGTGACAGCTCGTGGTCCTCGGCGTCGTCCAGCACGACCACGCGCGCGCTGCCGGCGAGTTCGTCCGCGAGCGCGCGGTGCGCCGGGTCCACGACCAGGTGCGTGGCGCCGCTGTCGGCCAGCAGGCCCGCGATCCGGGCGACCGGCGCGCGCACGTCCAGCGGCACGTAGGCGCCGCCCGCGCCGAGGGCGGCCAGCACCGCCGTGACGAAACCGGCGCCGGGCTCGGCGAGCACGGCGGTCAGCCCGGCGTCCAGCTCGCGCGACAGGGCGTTGGCGCGCGCGACGAGCTCGCCGTAGGTCACCGGTCCGGCCCTGTCCACCACCGCGACCGCGTCGGGCCGGGCCGCGGCGACGGCGCGCACGCGTTCCACGACGCCGGTGTAGTCGTCCTCGCGCACCGGGCCGACGACGGCGTCGGCCCCGGCGAAGTCCACCCGGCTCAGCGCGGCGTCCGGCGCCGCCCGCACGAACTCCTCCAGGTACGCGGCGAAGCGGGTGACGTGGCCCGCCACCTCGTCGTCCTCGTACAGGCCCGCGTTGCCGCTCAGGTGCAGTTCGAGGCCGCCGCCCGGCGCCTCCACGACCGTGGCCTCGAAGTCGTCCACCAGCCCGGTGGACAGGTTGTTGACCGTCATCGCGCACGGTCCGAGCTTCAGCTCGGTCTCCTGCGGCAGGATGTTGACCAGCGGGCCGAACGGCCTGCGGTCGTCGCTGCGCAGGCCCATCGCGCCGCGGATGCGGCTGACCCGGTGCCGCTGGTGGCGCAGCACCCTGGTGACCTCGCGCGAGGTGTCGGCCAGCAGCCCGGCGCGGGACGTCCCCGGGCCGACGGCCAGCCGCAGCGGCACGGTGTTGGCCACCATGCCGGGGATGGCGCGCATCCGGGCGCCCACCCTGGCGGTCACCGGCAACGTCAGCAGCACGTCGCGGACGCCTGTCATCCGCTGGGTGTAGGCCGCCATCGCGGCGGTCACCACGGTCGGCCACGTCACCTTGGCCCCGGCGGCGACCTCGCGGACCAGGCGCGCGGTCGACTCGGGCACCACGGCGCTGCGGCGCACGAAGCCCTGCGCCCGCGGGCCGTCCCGGTGCGACAGGCTGACCAGCTCGGGAGCGTCGGTGAACCGCCGGTCCCAGAACCTGCGGTCCCGCTCGGCCTGACCGGACCCGCCGTAGGCCGCCTCCGCCGCGATCAGCTCGGCCAACGGCGGCAACCGGCCGTCGTCGACCGACGCGCCCGCCAGCAGGGCCTCGTACAGCTCGCCGAGCCTGCGCCAGAACACCACCTGCGTGTAGCCGTCGCACAGGAAGTGGTGGATGCACAGGGAGAAGAACGCCCGCTCGTCGCCGACGCGCAGCAGCGCCAGGCGGAACAGCGGGAAGTCGCCGAGCGCGAACGGCACGTCCAGGTCGGCCCGCACCCAGTCGCGGCCGGCGCGTTCCGGGTCGGCCTCGCCGCGCAGGTCCAGCACCCGCAGACCGGGGTCCAGCAGGGGTTCGACCACCTGGCCCGGCTCGCCGTCGACCTCCGTGAACCGCGCCCGCATGCACTCTGACTCGAACACCAGCCGCGCCACGGCCGCGCGGAACACCTCGATGTCCAGCGGTCCGCGGATGTCCAGGTAGCCCGCGGTGTTGTACGCCGACGTGCCGCCGGAGAGCTTCTCGTCGAACCAGATGTCGAGCTGACCGGCGGACAGGGGAAGCCGGTGGGTCATGGCAGTCTCCTCGCAAGCATGGCGTCCTCGGCGAGCAGGTCCGCGCCGTAGATGTCGCTGATCCACTGGTCCCGGTAGACGGTGTCCAGGTAGCGGTCGCCGAGGTCGGGCGCGATCGCCACCGCGGTCACGTCGCCGTCGGGCCGGTTGCGGGTGAGCCAGTCGGCGGCGCCGGAGAGCACCGTGCCGGTCGAGCCGCCGAACAGGAAGCCGTGCCGCAGCAACGTCCGGCAGGCGCGCACCGTGTCCCGTTCCGCCACGTGCAGCACCTCGTCCACGAAGGACTCGTCCAGCAGCGGCGGGCGGACGCTGGTGCCCAGGCCCGGCAGCATCCGCGGCTGCGCGGGCGTGCCGAAGGTGACCGAGCCGACCGAGTCGACCGCGACGACCCGCACCGACGGCTTGTTCTCCTTGAAGTACCGCGCGCAGCCCATCAGCGTGCCGGTGCTGCCCGCGCCGATGAACACCACGTCGACCTCGGGGAAGCTCTTCAGGATCTCCGGGCCGGTGCTCTGGTAGTGCGCCATCCAGTTCGCCGGGTTGGCGTACTGGTTGAGCCACACGTAGCCCTCGTCCTCGCACACCTGCTTGACGTAGCGGATGCGGGCGCCGAGGTAGCCGTCCTGCGGGTCGGGCTCGGTGATGACGTGCACCCGCGCGCCCAACGCCTCCATCAGCTGTCTGGTGGCGAGGTTGCAGCGCGCGTCGGTGACGCACAGGAACCGGTAGCCGCGGCTCGCCGCCACCAGCGCCAGCGCCACCCCGAGGTTGCCCGACGAACTCTCCACCAGCGTGGCGCCCTCGCGCAGGGTGCCGGCGCGCACGGCGGCGGACACCATCTCGTTGGCGGCCTTGAGCTTGATGGACCCGGCGAAGTTGAACCCCTCGCACTTGAGGTACAGCGGGTGGCCCGAGAGCCGCCGGAGGTCCACGTAGAGGTCGTCCACGTTGAACTCCTGGGGCGTCGATATCACTGGCATGCGCCGACTCCTAGGCGAAGTGCACGGTCAGGCGGCTCAGCGCTTGCCGTAGCGGTCGAGGTCGAAGAAGAAGTCCGGGACCACGGCCAGCGCGCCCGCCCGCGACACCTCGTCGTAGACGTGCTTGCCGACCGCCAGGTCCAGCACGCCCAGGCCGAACGGGGAGAACACCAGCGGCCGGTCCGCCGGTGGCGTCACCGCGCCGGTCATGACGTCGTGCAACGTGCCGGACAGGAAGTCGCGGTTGCCGGTGAGCTGCTCGGCCAGGTGCGGCGAGGTGTTCGCCTTCAGGCAGTGCTCCACGTCGTCCACCACGTTGGTGGACGCGAGGATCACCTCCGGCGACAGGTCGCGCAGCGACACGTGCAGCACCAGCGGGTTGTGGTCGAACCACGTCGGGTCGGTGACGTGCGGCGTGCCCGCGACGGTGGCGAACACGACCAGGTCGCTCGACCGGATCAGGCTCTCCGCGCTGTCGTGGACCTCGACGGCGCCGTCGCCCGCGCCCTCGGCGTACTCGCGGAAGCCGTTCGCGGAGTCGGCGCTCAGGTCGTGCACGCCGACCTCGTCGAAGCTCCACCCGGTGGCGGTCAGGTAGGTGTGGATGTAGCGGGCGATCAGGCCGGTGCCGACGAACCCGACCCTGGTGGGCCTGCTCCGGTGCCGGCTGAGCCGGTCCGCGGCCAGCGCGGCGGACGCGGCGGTGCGCACCGCGCTGACGATGGAGCTCTCCAGGCACGCGATCGGGTAGCCGGTCTCGCGGTCGTTGAGGATCAGCACCGCGGACGCGCGCGGCAGGCCCGCGGCGACGTTCGCGGGGAAGCTGGAGATCCACTTCACGCCGTGCACGCCGACGTCGCCGCCGATGGACGCGGGCAGTGCGATGATCCGCGACGAGGGGTCTTCGGGGAACCGCAGGAAATAGGACGGTGGATTGACCGTGTCACCTTCGCCGTGCCACCGGTAAGCCGCCTCGATGAGTTCGACAACGTGCTTCTCGCGCCCTCGCAATACCTCGTCCACTTGAGCGCCGGAAATCACCGCGAAGGCAGGTGCCACGTTACCGTCCCTTTCTCGTCCAGGCCTGATGAGCAGCGCCGACCCGTCCGGGCAGCGGTCACGACCACATACTCGCGAACACGGCTGACAACCCGCTGACACGTCACTGACGGCGTCGGGTATAGAAAATCCATAGCCATTCGGGTTCAGGCTGGTCCCGACCCGGATATCTCGGGCACTCGCCCTTCGAACACCGGCAGCACTGCGGCGAACGTCGGTTCCGCGGCCTTTGTCGTGATCATGACGGGAGGACAAACCTCGATGGCAGATCGTAGGATCAAGAAGGTCGTGGTGCTCGGTGGCGGCACCGCGGGCTGGATGGCCGCGTCGTACCTCGGCAAGGCCCTCGGGCCGGCCGTGACCATCACCGTGCTCGAAGCGCCCGCCATCCCGAAGATCGGCGTCGGCGAGGCCACGGTGCCGAACCTGCACAAGACGTTCTTCGACTTCCTCGGCATCGCCGAGGAGGACTGGATGCGCGAGTGCAACGCCAGCTTCAAGATGGGCATCAAGTTCACCAACTGGCGCACGCCGGGCGTCGGTGAGGCGAACGGTCGCCCGTACCAGGGCACGAGCGACCACTACTACCACCTGTTCGGCCTGCTGCCGAACCACGAGAACCAGCCGCTGTCGCACTACTGGGCGCACAAGAAGCTCACCGGCCAGACCGACGAGCCGTTCGACTACGCCTGCTACCGCGAGCCGCCGATCATGGACCAGAACCTCTCGCCGAGGTTCATGGACGGCACCAAGTGGACCAACTACGCGTGGCACTTCGACGCGAACCTGGTCGCCGACTTCCTGCGCCGCTTCGCGACCACCAAGCAGGGCGCGATCCACGTCCAGGACAAGATGGTCGAGGCGGTCATCGACCAGCGCGGCCACGTCTCGGCGCTCAAGACCGAGGGCGGGCGCACCCTCGAGGGCGACCTGTTCATCGACTGCTCCGGCTTCCGCGGCCTGCTCATCAACCAGGCGATGAAGGAGCCGTTCCTGGACATGAGCGACCACCTGCTCAACGACAGCGCGGTCGCCGCCCAGATCCCGCACGACGACGCCGTCGACGGTGTCGAGCCCTACACCGGCGCCATCGCGATGTCGTCCGGCTGGACGTGGAAGATCCCGATGCTGGGCCGCTTCGGCAGCGGCTACGTGTTCTCCAGCCGGTTCCAGTCGCGTGACGAGGCGACGCTCGAGTTCTGCAACATGTGGGGACTCGACCCGGAGAACACCCCGCTGAACCAGGTCAAGTTCCGCGTCGGCCGCAACCGCCGGGCGTGGGTCAAGAACGTGGTCTCGATCGGCCTGGCGTCGTGCTTCCTGGAACCGCTGGAGTCGACCGGCATCTACTTCATCTACGCGGCGCTGTTCCAGCTGGCGAAGCACTTCCCGGACAAGGACTTCGACTCGATCCTGCAGGACCGCTTCAACGCGGAGATCGAGACGATGTTCGACGACTCCCGCGACTTCGTGCAGGGCCACTTCAGCTTCGCGCCCCGCAACGACACGCCGTTCTGGCAGGCGTGCAAGGACTTGGAGCTGGCGGACGACTTCAAGGAGAAGGTCCGCATGTACAAGGCCGGTCTCGCGGTCAACATGCCGATCACCGACGAGTCGACCTACTACGCCAACTTCGAGGCGGAGTTCCGCAACTTCTGGAACAACTCCAACTACTACTGCATCTTCGCCGGGCTCGAGTACCTGCCCGACCACACGCTGCCCGCGCTGGCCGCGCGGCCCGACGTGCTCGACTCGGCCGAGGCGGTGTTCGCGCAGATCAAGCAGACGCAGAAGGAACTGATGAGCACGCTGCCCACCACGTACGAGTACCTCAAGCAGCTGCACGGCAAGTAGGACTTCCCACCCCCCGGGAAAAGACGAGCCCACCGGTCCCCCGACCCGGTGGGCTCGTCGCCGTGCGCGCCCGCGCGAACGCACCGTTCGGCCCACATCACCACCTGTCAGCCGACTTGTGCGTGCTCGACCCGGGTTCCTACGCTCTGCCGACCATCGTGGTTCTTCGGGGGGAAGTCGTGATCAGACCGGTTCTCGCGGTGCTCGCCGTCCTGCTGCCGTCGGCGGCGCACGCGGTCGCCCTGCCCACCGGCGCGGTGGCGGAGCCGGCCGCGGCCTCCGCGCCCGCGTTGTCGAGGTACACCGCCGTCGCGCCGGTCCGGGTGCTCGACACCCGCGCGGGCGTCGGGGCGCCGGCCGGTCGGGTCGGCGCGGGCGGGACCGTGACGGTGGACCTGTCCGACCGGGTGCCGGCCACGGCGACCGCCGTCCTGCTCAACGTGACCGGGTTCGCCGCCGCCGCGGCGACCACCGTCACCGCCCACCAGGCCGGCTCGGCCCGTCCGGGCGCCGCGGCCGTGAGCCTGCACGCCGGGGAGAACAAGGCCGGCTCGGTCACCGTCCAGCTGGGGCCCGACCGCAGGGTCGACCTGCGCGCCGACGCGGGCGCCCTGGACCTCGTCGCCGACCTGACCGGCTACTACGCCACCGGCGGCGGCGCCAAGTACCGCCCCACGGCGTCGGCGGAGCTGTTCGACATCGCGGTCGGCGCGGCGGCCACGAGGACCGTCGACGTCTCGTCCCGCGTGCCGGCGGGCGTGACCGCGGTGGCCGTCGCCCTCACCGCCGGGCAGGCGACCGCGCCGACCTCGGTCACCGCGTGGCGGGCGGGCTCCGCGCGGCCGGGCACGTCGGTCGTGACCGTGGCGGCCCGGCGCACCGTGTCCAACCTGGCCGTCGTGGCGGTCGGCGCGGACCGCAGGATCGACTTGTTCAACGAGGCGGGCACGATCCGCGTGATCGGCCAGCTCGTGGGCTACTACGGCGCCGACGCCGCCGGGGAGTTCGTCCCGGTCACGCCGCGCCGCCTGTTCGACACGACCACCGGCCAAGGCGTGCGGGACGGCGCCGCCGGAGCGCTGGCCGCGGGCCGGTACCTCTCGTCGGAGGTGATCGCGACGCTGCCGGTCACCGGCGTGGTGTTCAACCTGACCGCCACCCAGGGCACCGGCACGGCGCGGATCAGCATGTCCCAGAACGTGGGCGGCGCCACGACGCGCACCCTCTACGCGGACGCCGCGCGGACCGCGACGACGCAGGTGTTCGGCGAGCTCGACACCTGGCAGCGGCTCGGCATGGTGAACCGGGGCGAGTCCGGCGCCGTCCACCTGCTCGGTGACGTCACCGGGTACTTCACGGACACCTGCGTGGGCAACGCCGGCTGCGTGTTCGTGTGGGGCGCGGGCGTGAACGGCCAGTTCGGCGACGGCACGAGCGGCTACCGCTCCCTGCCGGGTGCGATCCCCGGCTTCGGCGACGTCGTCGCCGTCGCGGGCGGCGCCTCGGAGAACATGGCGCTGCGCGCGGACGGCACCGTGTGGGTGTGGGGTCACAGCGAGGCGGTGCCGGGCCTGCTCGCGGATCGGCCCCAGCGGATGAGCGGGCTGTCCGGGATCACCGCGATCGCGGCCGGTCGCGGCAACGGGCTGGCGCTGGGGTCGGACGGCACCGTGTGGTCGTGGGGGCGCACCGCCTACGGCCAGCTCGGTGACGGCGTCGACCACGAGGTGGACTACCTGACCACCCCGGTCCGGGTCGCGGGGCTGACGGGCGTGGTCGCCATCGCCTCCGGCTACAACAACGGCTACGCCGTCAAGTCCGACGGCACCGTGTGGTCGTGGGGCGACAACACCTGGGGCAGGCTGGGTCACGGCGTGCTGTGCGACAAGGCCGTGCCGGGCACGTGCCAGTCCAACGTGCCGGTGCGGGTCGTCGGCATGACCGACGCGGTCGCCGTGGCCGACGAGGGCTTCGCGCTCAAGGCGGACGGCACGGCGTGGACGTGGGGCACCAACCACTTCGGCCTGCTGGGCAACGGCTCGACGGACACCGCGCCGAGCCCGGTGGCCGTCCAGGTGCCGGGGCTGACCGACGTCGTGGAGGTCAAGGGTGGCGTCGACAACCGCTACGCCCTCAAGGCCGACGGGACCGTCTTCGCGTGGGGCAGCAACGCGCACGGGCAGATCGGCAACGGCTCGACGAGCACCGAGCACGTCCGCTCGCCGGTGGCGGTGTCCGGGCTGACCGGCGCGGTGGCCATCGCGCTGGGCGAGGCGCACAACGGCTACGCGCTCACCTCGGACGGCTCGCTGTGGGCGTGGGGCGACAACCTGAACTACCAGCTGGGTCGGGGCGAACCGCGCACGTCGAACGTGCCGCTGCGGGTGGACCGGGTGAGCGGGATCGGCGTCACCCGGATCTCCGGGTACGCGTACGGGCTGCTCGCCCTGGTGCCGGCGGGCTGACCACCCGTCGCCGGCCGTTCCCTGGGAGGCTGGGGGGCATGACCGTGCGGCGGATCGTGGTGCTCGGCGTGAGCGGGGCGGGCAAGTCGACGTTGGCGCGCGAGGTGGCCCGCGTGGTCGACGCCCCGCACGTCGAGCTGGACGCGATCCAGCACGGCCCGGACTGGACGACGCCGCCGGACGACGAGTTCCGGGAGCGGCTGGCGGCGGCCACCGCGGGGCCCGCCTGGGTGGTCGACGGCAACCTCGCCGCCCTGACCGCCGACGTGCTGTGGCACCGGGCCGACCTGATCGTGTGGTTGGACCTGCCGCTGTGGGTCGCCTTGCCGCGGTTGGTGCGCCGCAGCACGGCCCGGATCGTGCGCCGGACCGTGCTGTGGAACGGCAACCGGGAACGGCCGGGTTTCCTGGTCGGCCGGAACTCGGTGCTCGTCTGGGCGGTGCGGGCCCGCCGCCGGCACCTCGCCGAGTACCCCGGCCGGTTGGCGCGGGCCGGGGTGCCGTGGGTCCGGCTGCGGTCCGCGGCCGGGGTGGCGCGGTGGCTGGCCGGGTTCAGCGCGGTGAGCCGACGCCCACCCGGAACGGGTCGTCCCGGTCCAGCTTCCCGGTGAACAGGCCCTGGAACAGGTTCAGCTTCTGCATGTTCGACGTGCCCTCGATGAACTCCAGGCCGCGCGCGTCGCGGACCAGCTTGTCCAGCTGCGGGTGGTCGAAGCGCGCGCCGACGCCGAAGAACTCGCAGGCCGCGCGGGTGGCGTCGAGCGCGAGCTGCGACGCGCGGGCCTTGGCCGCCGACGCGAGGTAGCCGTCGGACGTCCGGGCGTCGACCGCGCGGGCGGCCAGGTGCACGAGCGCGCGGGCCGCCGTGATCCGGCGGCCCAGCTCGTCGAGCCGGTCGCGCTCGTCGCGGCGCAGCGTCGTGCGGTGCTCGGCCACGTACTCGTGCGCCGCCCGCGCGATGCCGAGCGCGATCGCCGCCACGCCCGGCCGGAGCAGGTTGAACGTCTGCACGAACGCCCACATGCCGCGCCGTGACGGCGAGAGGTGCCGTCCGACGAAGCGGGACGCGGGCACGTGCACGTCGTCCAGCGTGATCGCGCTGATCCGCGCGCCGCGCAGGCCGATGGTCTCCAGCGCGGTCGCCGAGAACCCGGGCGTCGGCGTCTCCACCAGGACCGCGTTGATGCCGAGCGGGCCGGAGCCGACGCGCGCGAACACGACCCCGAGCTGCGCCCGGCAGGCGTTGCCGACGTACCGCTTCTCGCCGGAGAGCACGCCACCCCCGTCGACCGGGGTCAACGTCGACGTCAACCCGCCCGCGTCGGACCCGCGGTCCGGCTCGGTGAGCGCGAAGAACGTCCACAGCGGCTCGGCGAGCATCCGGCCGTAGAACCACTCCTTCTGCTCGGCGTCGGCGAGCAGGTCGACCAGCACGCCGGCCAGCAGCGGGCCGGGCGAGGCGACCAGCATGCCGACGTCCGCGCAGGCCAGCTCCTCCATGATGATCGCGCGTTCGAGGGCGAGCGTGCCGTAGAACCGGTTGCCCGCGATGGGGATGGGGACGTTCCCGTACTCCGGCGGGATGCCCATGGTCGACAGGTAGCGGACCGCCGGGAGGTCGAAGTGGGCGCGGATGAGCTCCGGATCGCGGTCCAACGCGAGCCCGAGGCGGCGGAAGTCCGCCCCCCACTCGCGCACCTGGTCGCGCAACGCAACGAGCCGCGCGTCCAACGCGCTCACGACTCGACACCCACGGACCGCACGCCACCGACGCCGCCGATGCCACGGGCACCGCCCGCACCCGCCGGCGCGCCACCCGCCCCACCCGCGCCAACGGATCCCGCACCGCCGAAACCGGCCGGAACGCCGTTGCCGGCGCCGATCGAGCCGTCGATCCCATGGGCCGCAGATCCCGCACCGGCCAACCCGTCCGCGACACCATCGGCGCCACCGACCGGGCCACCCGCGCCAACCGCGCCGGTTCCCGCATCAACCGAACCGGCCGCGGCACCGTCGCCGGCACCGGTCGAGCCGTCTGCGGCACGCGCGGCGGGGGCGGCGTTCGCCGTGCGCGCGGCCGACGCGTCGTCGTGCGTGGCGCGCGCGGCCGGGGCCGGGGCCGGTGTGGGCCTGGGCGTGGTGCGCGCGGCCGACGGGGTGTGGTCGTGCGAGTCCGATGCGGGGTCGGTGGTCGGGGCGGGCACGTAGGCCTCCGCCAGCAGCTCCGACAGGTGCGCCACCTGACCCGGGCCGCCGACCAGGTACCCGCTCGCGCCGAGCAGGTTCACCAGCCACCGGTCCGCCGCGGTGATCCTGGCGTGCAGGTGGGCCAGGATCACGCCGGGCAGCTCGCCCGCGTCCACGCCCGTCAGGACCGCGCGCACCTCCAGGTGCTCGATCAGCCCGTCGGCGACGGTCGACTTCACCATCTGCTGCTGGAGCAGCGTGGTGTTGCCGGTGCGCCTCCCGTTCAGGTAGCGCATGCACGTCTCGCGCAACGCCTCCGACAGCCCCAGCCTCAGCCACACCAGGCCCAGCGCCCAGGCGGCTCGCTGGTCTGACGTGCCGGGGTCGGACGTGCCGGGGTCGGTCTCGGGGTCCGCTGCTCTCAACCGAGGATCGAGAACACCGTTTCCGTACATTTTCGGGCCATCTTCACCCGATCGTGTACCCGCCATCCGCAGCAGCACCACCGCCCCGCCTGGCAGGTCGATCGTATCCACAGTGGACTCGTCCAGTCCAACCCGGTCCACCAGGACACCGTCCGCCCACACCCGGTCCGCCGACGCCGCGACCTCCTGCGACACGACCGCGTGCCCACCCGGGCCGCACGGCAGCGAACCCGGCGCCACGAGCGAACCCAGCACCGTCAACGCGGGCGCCAGCCCCTCCTCCCGCGCCACCAGGTGGCAGCGCGACAGCACAGCGGCGCCCCACCGCACGGACGTCGTCACCGGACCTCCCCCACCGCGGCCAGACCCAGGTCACCGGTCACCGGGTCGTGCTCGACGAGCACCACCCGGCCGAGCGAACCGGCCAACCCCTCCCACAACGACGTGCACGGGTACCCGGCCGCCGCGGACCGCACCGTCCCGCCGCGCCGCACCAGCTCCGGGTCGATCCCGGCGCCCGCGACCACGGCCACCCGCTCGTCCGGACCCACCACCGACGCCAGCCCGGCGGCCAGGGCGTCCGGCAGGTCGGCGACCGCGACCCCGGGCGTGTGCACCAGCGACAACGGCGCACCGCCGGGCTCCAGCAGCAACGCCACCCCGGCGTCACCCGCGGGCCGGTCGTGCGCGCCCACGTCGTAGGGCAACGTCGCCTGGTCGGCGATCACCACCAGCACCCGCGAGAAACCGTGCCGCGCCGCGTAGTCCGACGCGATCCGCAGCGCCGCGAACGGCGCGCACCGGCCCACGTCGGACACCGAGAACGACAACGGCGCGCCGGGCACCGCCTCGGCCAGGTACGTCGCCGCGGCCAGCCGGCAGTCGAGGTCCGGCGTGGCGTGGGCGACGATCGCCAGCTCCACCGGTCCCAACGGCTCCAGCCCGGCGTGCAGCGACCGGGTCAGCGCGGTGAACGTCGTGCCCGGCGAGGCGAGCACGTCCGGCCGCACGGCGACCCCGTAGAGGGACGTGAGGTCGGTGAAGTGGCGCAACGAGAACTCGTCGTCCAGCGAGCGGTCGGGGGCGACGCGGGTCCGCACGACCCGCGAGAGCCCCAGCGCCCGCACGCCCGACGACCGCGTCAACGTCGGCGCGGAGGTCCGGTACACGGCTAGCGGTCCATTTCCGCGGCGACGAAGTCGGCCAGCGACCGGACCGTCTCGAAGTGCGCCATCTCGAGGTTGTCGGTGTCGAACTCGACCTCCAGCGCCTCCTCCAGCTGCATCAGCAGCTCGAAGACGCCGGTCGAGTCGAGGCCGAGCTCGTCGAACAGCCGGGACTGCTCGGTCAGCTCCGGCAGCTCGTAGTCCAGCACCTGGGCCAGGACGGCGGTGATGGCGCCGACGATCCGCTCGTGGGTGGCGACGGTGGTGGATTCGCTCATGATGCGGTTCCTTCGGTGAGAGCCGTGGCGGCGGCGAGGTCGGGGAGGTGTTGGTGGCGCAGGAGGTCCTCGGTCTCGTCACGGGTGCGCACCAGGTGCGCGCGCCCGCCGTGGACGAGCACTTCCGCCGGGTAGCCGTGGCTGAGGAACAGCACCGGCGAGGCGGTCGGGCCGTACGCGCCGGAGCGCAGCACGCCGACGAGGTCGCCGGGCCGCACGGGCGGCAGCTCGACCTTCTTGCCGAGGGTGTCGTTGGGCGTGCACAGCGGTCCGGTGACGTGCCAGCTCTCGGTGGCGGGCTCGTCGACCCGGTTGAGCACCCGCATGGGGAAGTTCCGCTTGACGAACGACCCGATGCCCACCGCCGCCATGTGGTGGTTCGTGCCGCCGTCGGCGACCGCGAACTTCTCCCCCATCGACTCCTTCACGTATCTGACGCGCACGACGTACGTGCCGGACGTGGCGGTGAGGTAGCGGCCGAGCTCCATCACCAGCCGCGTGCCGGGGTGCCGGTCGGCGAACGCGTCGACGACGGGGTTGACGCGGGCGGCGAGCAGGCCGAGGTCGAGGTCGCGCTCGCCGTCGAAGTAGGCCACGCCGAGGCCGCCGCCGATGTCGACCAGCTCCAGCGGCATGCCGAGGTGCCCGGCCAGCCGGTCGGCCAGCTCGAAGATCCGCTCGGTGTTCTCGGCGACCGCCTCCTCGGACAGGATGCGGGTGCCCATGTAGACCTGCACGCCCATGAAGCGGACGTTCGGGTGCCGTGCCACGAGGTCGTCGGAGGCGAACAGCTGCGACTCGTCGATGCCGAACTGGCGCGGCTTGCCGCCCATGGTCAGGCCGGAGCCCTTGACCGAGAAGCTGGGGTTGACCCGCAGCGCGACCGGTGCGCGCACCCCGCGCAGGGCGGCGAACTCCTCGATCAGCGCCAGCTCGCCGAACGACTCGCACACGATCGCGTAGACGCCCTCGTCCAGGCAGGCGGCCAGCTCGTCGGCGCTCTTGCCCGGTCCGAGGAAGATGATGTCGGCCGGGTCGACGCCGGCGCGGCGCGCGGTGACCAGCTCGGCCATCGACGACACCTCGGCCCGCGCGCCCCGGGAGTGCAGCACGGACAGCACGCCGATGTTGGGGTTCGACTTGAGGGAGAAGAAGAACTCCAGCCGCGGGTGCAGCAGCTCCTTCAGCCCGTCGACCCGGGACTCCAGCTCCTCGCCGTCGTACAGGTACAGCGGTGTGCCGTACCGCTCGGCGATCTCGGTGATGCCGATGCCCTGCACCTCGAACTCAGCGCTCACGGTCGCGCCTCCAATCGGGCGGTGATGTCGTCGTCCACGCGTCGCAGCTCCTCGTCCGACGACGCGACGAGCAGGCCGTAGAGCCGCCCGTCGAACGCCGAGTCGGCGCGGTGACCCGCGTTGACCGTGGCGAAGTTGTTGACCAGCAGGCCGGTGCCGCCGGCCCGGTCGAGCAGCAGGCCGCGCAGCAGCTCGCGGACCTCGGCGAACGGGAGCCTGCGGCGCAGCCGCACGGGGTAGTGCCGCGCCAGCGCGAGCTGCCCGGGGCCGACGAACCGCTCCTGCACGCGTGCCTGGTAGGTGGACATGTTGTGGCGGGCGTTGATCTCGACGACGGGGTAGAGGCCGTCGTCGGGGTCGACCATGGCGTCCACGCCGACCACGCCGAAGTAGCCGTCCGCGGCGAGCTTCTTGCCCAGCCGGTGCGCGGTCTCGGTGAGCTCGGCGACCTGGCCCGCGGCCAGCCGCGCGGGCATCCGGTGTCCTTTGTGGACACCGCCTTCGGTGTGCAGCTCCTTGACGAAGTCGAACCGCACGTCGCCGCCGCGGGCCACGGTGAACTGGTAGTTGAGGTCGGCGCGCTTGGCGACCCACTCCTCGACCACGAACCCCAGCCGCGGCCGGCCGGTCTTCTCCACCTGCTTGGCGACCATCCCGAGCAGGCGGTCCATGCGGCGTTCGCTCTCCAGCACCGCGATGCCCTTGCCGGAGACGCCCAGCGCCTCCTTCACCACGACCTTGCGGCCGTCCGCGACCAGCTCGCGGGCCCGCCCGAACGCCTCGCGCAGCTCGTCCACGGTCTCGCAGGCCCACCCGGCGGGTTGGCGCAGGCCCAGCTCGTCGGCCGCACGCCGGCTGTAGACCTTGCTGTTGACCGCTTTGCACGTGACGGCGTCCGGCGCGGCCAACGCCATGCCGGTGCGCTCGGCCAGCTCGGCTTCGAGGTCGGACACGCCGTGCGCGGTCAGCCGGACGCCACGCCGGGCCAGGCCGGCCAACGCCTCGACGGTGGCCGGGTCGGCGAGGGCGTCGGCGGTGACCGTGCGGCGGGGGTCGGAGTCCGCGACGACGTGCACGGTGGGCAGGTCGATGCCCAGCTCGGTCAGGTAGGCCAGGTAGACGGGGTCGGGGGCGGCCTTGAGCACGACGTGGTCGTCGCCGCCGGCCAGCAGGAGCGCGAACTCGTCCATGTGGTTGACCACGGCCGCGCCGCTCTCGGCCGACAGCCGGGGCAACGTGTGCTCGCCGAGCGCCCACCGCTGTTCGACCTCGAAGTTGCCGAGGAACGCGAGCGAGGCGTCCGGCGTGCCGAGCAGCGCCGTCTTGAGCCTGCGGGTGAAGTCCGGTTCGTCCATGTCAGTGCTCCAGGACCATCGCGGCGAAGGTCTGACCGAGGCCGGCGGCCGTCATCAGGTACTTGTCGCCGGGCTTGAGCAGGCCGAGCTCCGTCACCGTCTGGTAGTTGATGAACGGGTCGGCGCAGAAGCAGTGGCCGGTGGCGCCGAGGTTGTCCAGGAAGAACCGGTCGTTGGGCAGGCCGAGGTTCTTCGCCGCGACCGTCCACGACACGCGGTTGACGTTGTGGGGCAGCACCAGGTCGATGTCGGCGACGCCGATGCCCGCCTCCTCGGTGGCCGCGCCGACGACCTCGGCCAGCGCGTCCTGGTAGATGCGACGGGCGTCCTTGGCGATCTCCGGGGTCAGGTCGATCACGCCGTCGTCGCGGCCGTGGATGCGGCTGGCGTAGCCGCGCACGTGGTCGCGGTCGCCGTCGGCGGCCACCAGGATCGCGGCCATGCCCTCGCCCATGATCGACGTGTCGCGGACCCACTGGGTGAACGGGGTGAACGTCTTGTCGCCGGCCAGGATCAGCGCCAGCGCGTCGGGGTCGCCGTCGGCGGCGAGCAGCGTGCCGGCGACGTCCATGGCGAGCAGGCCGGTGGCGCAGCCGTGGTCGGCGACCGAGAGGGTCTGCGCGTGCCGCAGGTTCAACGCCTCGCGGACCTCGTGCACCGGGCTGACCGGGTAGGGCGCGGTGGTGCGCATGCCCTTGGCGCGGATGAGGTAGCGGACCCGGTCCTCCTGGCCGCGCAGCCCGTCCAGCTTCTCGGCCGCCGCGATCAGCAGCTGCGCCTCGGAAAGGTCCGACTTGCAGATCCGGTCGAGGCCGTAGAGGCGGGTGAACCGGCGCACCTGCTGGTCGTCGAGGCCGAGCGGCTCCTTGAGGTCCGCGACGGCCACCGTCTCCGGCAGGTGACTCGAGACCGCCACCAACGCCGTCATGTGCGTCCTCCTCGCTCGCCCTGGTCCGTTGCCGGCTCAAGGTTCGCAAGGCCCACTGACACCGTGCTGACACTCCGCTGACCGCGTGTCGAACGTTCAGAACGCGCGTGTCCTACGTCCGGGACACCCGAGTTGAACGCTCAGCACACGCGACCGTTCTGAGCGTTCAACTCGGGGTGCGGGAACGTAGGACACGCGCGTTGCGGGTGCGGGACACGCGGGGTCAGGTGGCGGCGGTGCGGGAGGGTGGGGACGGGTGGTGGTCGCCGGTCGAGTCGCGCGGCCACCAGCGGGTCGGGCGGGGCAGGAACGCGGCCAGTTCCGGGAAGTCGGTCGGCCGCTCGGTCATCCAGTTCCAGTAGCGCGGGATCGTGCGGGCGTAGTCGCAGTAGTACCGGCGCAACGCGTCGATCAGCTGCCGCAACGTGTTCGGGTGGATCGAGCCGGGCCGCCACACGAGCAGCAGCCTGCTGCGCAACGGCTCCGTCATCGCCACCAGGCTCACGTCCGACGTGGACCCGGTCGGCGTGGCCAGCGCCGCCGCCCCCGCGTCACGCACCCAGCTCATCGCCTCGGCGTGCCCGCCCGCGTAGTGCATGACCTCCGGCGTGGGGTGGTCGAGCTTGCGGAACAGGTGCTCCTCGACGACGTGGAACCAGTGCCCCGGCACGTGGTGCACCCAGCTCAACGACAGCATGTGCCTTCGGCTCACCGTAGTCCTGCGCGCGAGCGCGTGGTCGCGCGGCAGCGCCAGCCAGATCGGCTCGCGCACGATGATCTCCTTGGCCAGCGCGGGATCCAGGTCCCGCACCCCGTCCACCGCCTCTGGGCTGGGCACGAGCGCCGCGGTGAGCTCGCCCCGGCTGACCGCGTCCACCCCCAGGGCCGGGTCCAGCGTCACCGTCTGCACCTCGACCGACGGCAGCGACGACTGCAACGCCCGCCGCAGCGTCACCGGGGTCCATTCGGCGTTGCCGATGCGGAGAATTCCGGACGACAGCGAGGACGCCTCCGCGACCACCGCGTCGGCCCGGGTGGCGAGATCGGCCAGCATCGGGATTAAACGCTCCCCCAGGGGCGTCGGAGTAATCCCGAAGGCCGAACGCACGAACAGATCGCCGCCAACCGCCTTCTCGATCCGTCTCAATTGGGCGGTGAGGCTCGGTTGGGGCAGGGACAGCTTCGCCGCGGCCTTCGAGATGCTGCCGGCCTCGGCAAGGGTGGTGACCACCCTGGCATGACGTATCTCTAAGTGCATGCATCCAACCCCTTCGCGTCGTTACTCGGGGTCCACCAACTCCGGCGGGTTCGGGGATTTCCCGGACCCACCTCGTTCGTGCCGGGCGGCCGTTCCAACCTACCCCACGGGCCATCCCGAGCGGAGGAGTTCACGCAACAGCCCACTATTCGTTGAGTTCTCAACAGAAATTATGGAAAGCGTCGCTACGATCCCGGCACGTACCTACTCAAAAGTCGGTCACGCCTTGTCTCCGCAACGATGCGGGGACGGGCCCCACCTGCCGGCCCCACGGGCGACGCGGGGGACAGCACCAGTGCCACCCGCGTGATCACGTCCGTATGGTCTGCGGCGCGTGCACACACCGATAGGTCCCACATGGGGAGCAAGAACGTGAATCTATCTCCGATTCAAGGCGTGGATGACGTCGTCCGACTGCATTCCGTCCGCAAGGTTTACGGCAATGAGCGGAACGGCGTAGTGGCCCTTGACGGAGTCACGCTCGGCATCGCGCGCGGCACCTTCACCGCGGTGATGGGCCCTTCCGGCTCCGGCAAGAGCACCGCGCTGCACTGCGCCGCCGGCCTCGACCGGCCGACGTCGGGCTCCGTGCTGCTCGACGGCCGGGAGATCACCGGCCTGGGCGAGCGCGAGCTGACCCGGTTGCGCCGCGAGCGCGTCGGCTTCGTCTTCCAGTCCTTCAACCTGCTGCCCGCGCTGTCCGTGGTGGAGAACGTCCAGCTGCCGCTGCGCCTGGCGGGCCGCCGCCCGAAGCGCTCCCGGGTGGACGACGTCATCGCCCGCGTCGGGCTCGCCGACCGCCGAGGGCACCGCCCCGGCGAGCTGTCCGGCGGTCAGCAGCAGCGGGTGGCCATCGCCCGCGCGCTCGTCACCGAACCCGCGGTGATCTTCGGCGACGAGCCGACCGGCGCGCTCGACACCCGCACCGCGCTCGAAGTCCTCGCCCTGCTGCGGCAGACCGTGCGCGACGGCGGCCAGACCGTGGTGATCGTGACGCACGACCCGGTGGCCGCCGCGCACGCCGACCGCGTCGTCTTCCTCGCCGACGGCCGGATCGCGGGCGAGCTCACGTCGCCGACCGCGCACGCCGTCAGCGCGCGCATGACCCAGCTGGGCGCGTGGGCCGACGAGCCCGCCGGCGACCTGGCCAACGGGGTGCGCTGATGCTGCGCCTCGCGTTGCGCACGCTGCGCCACCGCATCGGCGGGTTCACCGCCTCGTTCATCGCGCTGTTCATGGGCGCGGCGATCGTGATGGCGTGCGGCGGGCTGATGGAGACCGGCATCCGCAACGACGTCCCGGCGCAACGGCTCGCGGCGGCGCCGCTGGTCGTCACCGGCGATCCGTCGTACCTGGAGCGCTCCCCGATCGACGCCTCGCTGGCCGCGAAGGCGGCGGCCGTGGACGGTGTGGCCGAGGTCGTGGCCGACGTGGCGTTCCCGGTGGTCCTGCCCGGTGGCGAGGAGGCGACCGGCCACACGTGGTCCGGCGCACGCCTCGCGCCGTACGCGGTGGAGCAGGGCCGCGCCCCGCAAGGACCCGACGAGGTCGTGGTGGACGCGAACTCCGGCGTCGGCCTCGGCGGCACGGTCGCGTTGCGGATCGGCTCGGAGAGCGTCGACTACCGGGTGGTCGGCGTCGCCAGGGCGGCCGTCGAGGCCAAGGCCGTGTTCTTCACCGACGACGAGGCACGGCGCCGGTACGCGAAACCCGGCCAGGCCGACCTGCTCGGCGTGCTGCTCGAACCGGGCGCGACGGCGGACGGCGTGCGCGAGGGCCTGGCGGCCGCGGTCGCCGCCCGGGACGTGGTCGTGCTCGCGGGCGACGAACGCGGGCTCGCCGAGTTCTCCGACAGCCGGGGCGGCGGCGAGACGATCATCACGGTGTCCGCGGTCTTCGGCGGCCTGGCGATCATGGTCGCGATGTTCGTGGTGGCGGGCACGCTCGGCCTGTCCGTGCAGCAGCGGCACCGCGAGATGGCGCTGCTGCGGGCGATCGGCACCACGCCGGGCCAGCTGCGCCGGCTGGTGCTCGGCGAGACGGCGTTCGTGGCGGTGCTGGCGACCGCGCTGGGCTGGCCGGTGAGCGCGTACCTCGGCGAGTGGCTGCTGACGCAGCTGGCCGGCGCGGGCGTCGCGCCGCGGGCGATGGCGTACCGCCAGGGCTGGGTGCCCGTGGTGGCCGGCGTCGGCATCTCGTTGCTCAGCGCCACGATCGCGGCGTTCATCGCCGGACGGGCCGCGGCGGTGGCCCGGCCGACCGAGGCGTTGACGGCGGCCGGCCTGCAGACGCGCTGGTTCAGCGTGCCCCGCCTGGTGTTCGCGCTGCTGTGCCTGGGCGGCGGCACGGCGTTGAGCATCATCACCGCGGTGGTCATGTCCGGGCCGGTGGCGGCGAGCACGGCCGGTCCCACCGCGATGCTGTGGGCGTCGGGCATCGCGCTGCTCTCCCCCGCCGCGGCGAAGGTGCTGATCGCGGTCCTGCACTGGCCGGTGCGGGCCTTGTCCGGCATGTCCGGGTACCTCGCGGTGCTCAACGCCGGCGCCCGGCGGGTGCGCGTGGCCAGCGCCATCACGCCGGTCATGCTGGCCACGGGTCTGGCGACCGCGTTGCTCTACCTCCAGACCACGCAGGCGGGCGCGGCGACGGACGCGTTCGCGGCGAGCCTGCGCGCGGACGCCGTGGTGACCGGCTCGACCGGCGGCGTGCCGCTGGACGTGGTGGACGAGGTGCGCGCGCTGCCGGGCGTCGAGGCGGCGTCGGCCGTGGTCGACACCGAGGCGTTCTTCCCCGACCACGAGGACGGCGACGACGAGATCACCGTGCTGGGCGTGACGCCGAGCGGTGTCACGCGGACCATGGACGTCGACGTCACCGCCGGGTCGTTGGACGACCTGCGCGGCGACTCGGTCGCGCTGCCGACCGGCTGGGCGGAGGACCTCGGCGTCGCGGTCGGCGACCCGGTCCGGATGAAGCTCGGCGACGGCGCGGTGGTCGACCTGGAGGTCGCGGCCGTGCACACGGGCTCGTTCGACGCGGCGTTGCTGCCCGCGGAGCTGGTCGTCGCGCACACCACCGGCGGCTCGGCGTCGCAGGTGCTGGTCAAGGGGCCCGAGTCGGCGCTGGCGCCGTTGACCGAGCGCCACCCGGACCTGCGGGTCGCGGGCCGCGAGGAGGCGGTGGCGGCGGGCGGCGGTGGCGAGCAGACCGGCGCGTGGGTGAACTACCTGCTGGTCGGCATGATCCTGGCGTACACGGTGATCTCGCTGGTGAACACCCTGGTGATCGCGACCGGTGAACGGCGGCGCGAGTTCGCGCTGCAACGGCTCATCGGCGCCACGCACGGGCAGATCCTGCGGATGGTCGGCGTCGAGTCGGTGGTGATCGCGCTGGGCGGCATCATCCTGGGCGGGATCGTGTCCCTGGTGACGCTCGTGCCGTTCGCCATCGCGTTGAACGGCTCGTTCTGGCCGGAGGGTCCGATCGCGATCTACCTGGTCGTGGTGGGCGGGGCGACGGGGCTGACGCTGCTGTCGACCGTGCTGTCCACGGCGTACGTGCTGCGGACCCCTCCCGTGCAAGCCGCGGCGTCGGTGGACTGACGGGTCACGGCCGGCGCCGGAGGTCCACCTCGGCGCCGGTCGCGGCCGACCGCACGAGCGCCTGCCCCACCCGGGCGGTGCGCGCGGAGTGCGCGGGCGACACCAGCGGCGTGACCCGCTCCCGCACCGCCTCGGCGAACGCGGCGGCCTGGTGCTCGTAGGCGTCGGACGCGGGCACCACCTCGTCGCGCACGCCGTCGAGCGTGACGACCGTGATCAGCCCTTCCTCGTCGGGACGGGTCCACGCGTTGCGCACGGAGATCGAGCCGCGGGCGCCCTGGAACTCGTAGGCGGCGCGCGGGCCGTACTCGAGGCTGTAGTCCAGCACGGCCCAGCGGCCGTCGCCGAAGTCGAGCGTGGCCACCGCGCTCAGGTCGACCTCCCGCGAGTGGAACCGGGCCCGCACCGCGCGCGGCTCGGCGTCGAACGCCCACAGCGGCACGTCGAACGCGTAGCAGCCGACGTCCCACGTCGCGCCGCCGCCCAGCGCCGGGTCGAACCGGATGTTGCCCTCGACCGCGGTCGGGTACGCGAACGCCGACCGCACCACCCGCAGCTCGCCGATCTCGCCCGAGGCCAGCAGTTCCGCCGCACGCCGCTGCTGCGGGTGGAAGCGGTACATGTACGCCTCCATGACCACGAGGTCGGCGGCGGCGCGCTCGACGCGCACGCAGTCCTCTTCGGACAGCGCCATCGGCTTCTCGACCAGCACGTGCTTGCCCGCGTCGAGCGAGCGCAACGTCCACGGCACGTGCAGGGTGTTGGGCAGCGCGATGTACACGGCGTCGACGTCGGGGTCGGCCAGCAGCTCGTCGTACCCGTCGTGCACGCGGGCACCGAAGGGCCGCGCCACCTCCTCCGCCGCCGCCCGCCGCCCCGCCCGGCCGGCCACCGCCACCACGGCGTTGCCCGCCGCCCGGTGGATCGCGGGCAGCACCCGACCGGCGATGTGGGCGGTGGCCCCGAGGACACCCCAGCGCAGCGGCTTCACACCGCCGGAGCTTAATCGCTTCACCTCCCCGGCCGGCGGCCGAGGCCGTCGGCAGGCCACGCCGTGCGGGCACGTCCGTTCCCGGCGGTATCCGCACTGGTGCGTACCTCCTCCTGTCCAGTGGGCGGACCATCGGACGTGGACGACCGCGGGGGTGGAAGTGACGGGCCGGGCGGAGTACGACGCGTTCATCAGCTACAGCCACGCGCGTGACGGACGGGCGGGCCCCGCGCTGCGCGCCGGGCTCCAACGCCTGGCGAAGCCGTGGTACCGGCCGCGCGCGATGCGGGTGTTCCTGGACAACGCGAGCCTGTCGGCCGACCCGGACCTGTGGGGTTCGATCGAGCGGGCGCTGGCTTCCTCGCGGTGGCTGGTGCTGATGGCCTCGGTGCAGGCCGCGCGGTCGGTGTGGGTGGCCCGCGAGGTCGAGTGGTGGCTGGCCAACCGGTCCGCCGACCGCATCCTGCTGGTGCTGACCGACGGCGAACTGGACCCCGACCACGAGCGGACGGCGCTGCCGCCCCCGCTGCGGACCGCGATGGCCACCGAGCCGCGGTGGGTGGACCTGCGGTGGTTGCACGACACCGAGCACGTCGACCAGACCGACGCCCGCTTCCGCGACTGCGTCGCCGACGTCGCCGCGACCGTGCGCGGGGTGCCGAAGGACGAGCTGGTCGGCGAGGACATCCGGCGGCACCGCACGACCCTGCGGCTGGCGCGCGGCGCGGTGGTGGCGCTGGCGCTGCTCACGGTGCTGGCGGTGGTCGGCGCGGTGCTGGCAATCGTGCAGCGGGACAACGCCCGCGCCGAGGCGCGGATCGCGACCGCGCGAGGCCTGGCGTCCGCCGCCCTGGCCAACGTCGACACCCGGCTCGACCTGGCGCACCTGCTCGCGGTGGAGGCCTACCGGACCGACCCGCAGCCGGTGACCAGGTCGGTGCTGTTCCAGGTGCTGACCGCGAGCCCGCACCTGGAGCGCTACCTGCACGTGGGGTCGCGGGTCACGTCGGTCGCGGCGTCGCGCGACGGCCGCGTCGCCGTGGCGGGCACCGCGACCGGTCGCGTGGTGCGGTGGGACCTCGTCGGCGGCGCCAGGACCGAGATCGGGCTCGACCGCCCGGTGGTCGACCTCTCGGTCGACGCCGAGGGCGACGCGGTGGCCGTGCTCGCCGAGGGGCGCGCGTTGCGCTGGGACGGCCGCGACGCCGTCACCGAGGTCGGGGTGCCGGCGGAGCACAACCGCGGCAGCGCGGCGATCTCCCCGTCCGGCGAGGTCGTCGCCTTCCTCTCCCACCGCCTCGAACCGGGCGACACCCGCGACGACGAGGCCCGGCTGGTCGTGCACGACCGGCGCACCGGGCGGTCCGCCGAGTCCTCGACGTCGAACTGGCCGGAGAAGGTGGCGCTGCGGTCCGAGGACGAGCTCGCGGTGCTCGCCGCCACCGAGTGGCAGCTGCGCTCGGTGGACGACCTGGCCGTGCGGCGGTCCGTCCCGGTGTCCGTGCTGCCCGCCGACGGCGGGCACGCCGTGGGGTACTCCCCCGACGGAGGCCACTTCGGCTGGTCGCGGGCAGGCGAGACCTGGCTGTGGCGCACCGAGGGGGTCGCGACGGCGGACTACGACACGGCGGACGTCCGGCTGCCGATCGGCGAGCCCGACCCCGAGTCGCTCGCCGTCAGCGCGGACGGCGGCCGGATCGCGGTCGGCCACACCGGTGTCCTGCAGGTGCTGGACACCTCCGGCGCGGACCAGGGCAGGCGGTGGCGGCTGCCGGGCAACAACAGCCGGGCCGACGCGCTCGCGTTCGTCGGCGACTCCGACCACCTGGTGTCCGGCACCGACGACGCCCTCGTCCTGTGGGACCTGACCCGCAACACCCGCGTCGGCGAGCCCTTGCACGGCGACCTGCCCATCACCTGCCGGGCCTGCCGCGCGCCGTGGCTGGTGACGGCGCCGGACCGGATCGCCCTGGTCGCGCAGCAGCAAGTCCTGGTGGGTGCCGGCGACGGCGCCTTCGCCGGGTTCGAGGACGGGAGGGTGGACGACTACGGCGCCGTGCCGGTGTGGAGCGCCGACGGCGCCCGACTGTTCGTGCTGTCGACGCCGAGCGGGACCGTGGACGTCTACGACCGCGACGGCGCCGAGTTGCTCGACCAGTGGCCCGCCGTCCCCGGTCTGGAGGACCTCATGGCCGCCCGCGCCTCGGCCGACGGCGCCCGGCTGGTGCTGGTCGACCAGGACGGTCGGGTGCACGTGCTCGACAGCTCCACGGGAGAGGTGCGGGACGTGATCGAGACCGGCGTCGACACCTCGCTGCTCAACCGGCCCGTGCAGGCCGACCGCGCCTCGGTCAGCGCCGACGGCGGGCAGGTGGCGGTGTCGGGGGCGGCCGGTGTGGTGCTGGTCGACGTCGCCGCGGGCACGACGCGGGAGCTGGCCGGCGGTCCCGCCGCCTCGGTCCACCACACCGGCGCGCACCTGCTGGTGGAGCGGGCGACCGCGGTCGAGGTGTGGGACCGCGACGGCGCGGCGGTGATCCGCTCGGTCCCGTCCACCGGGCGGTGGGCGCCCGGCCTGGCCGCCACCCACGACGGTCGGGTGGCCGCCCGCGTCCGCGCCGACCACGTGCTGGTGCTGACCGACCTGGGCTCGGGCGAGCCCTTGGGCACGATCCCGCTCCCCCACCCCTCCCAGGGGGTGTCGCGGTTGACGGCGGTGGCGCCGGGCACCGACGCGAGTCACCTGCTCACCGCCGAACCCGAGGGCGAGCTGACCCGCTGGCACCTCACCGAGCAGGAGTGGGTGCGCGCCGCGTGCGCCTCGGCCGGCCGCGACCTGAGCACCGACGAGTGGCGGCGCTACGTGGGCACCGAGCCGCCGGACGTGCTCACCTGCCGGCGCTGACGCGCACCGACCGCGCCGCCGTCAGCCGCAGCCGCCCGCGTGCCCCTCGTCGGAGGAGCGGCCGAGGCCGACCGCGCTGGAGGACGCGGGCAGAGCCGCCGCCGGCGCGAGCTTCGACCGCACGTGCGCGACGAAGTCGGGCAACCGGTCGACGCCCCAGAACCGGGTGAACCGGTGCACGAAGAACGGCACGCCGAACGCGCCGTCCCGGCACATGTCCACCAGCAGCTCGACCCCGCGCGCCCGCAGCTCCGGGTCCTCGCTCGCGCCCGACACCTCGGCGGGGTCCAGCCCCAGCTCCGCGGCGATCGAGGCGACCGTCTCGCGGGAGCAGATGTCACGCCCCTGCTCCCACCGCGCCCGGTACGCCGCGGCGATGTACTGCGGCCCGAGCCCTTCGCGCAACGCCACCAGGTACCCCAGGTGCGGGATCTCCCACACCGGGTCGCGGTCCACCGGCCACGTCAGCTCCAGCCCGCGCGCCGCGGCGAGCCTGGCCACGTCCTGGAGGATGTAGAAGTGCTTGGCGCGGGACATCGCCGCGTACGGGAAGTGCTCGCCGCGTTCGGCCAACGCGCGCTCGTTGCGCTCGTCGGGCTCCCAGAACGGCCGCCACTCGATCGCGTCCGCCACGTCCCGGTACTCGCGCAGCAGGTCGTGGTAGGCCAGCCAGGAGTACGGGCTGCGCAGCGAGAAGTAGAACCGGGGCTCGCGCGCCACGTCAGATCACCAACCCGCCGTCGACGCCGAACACCTGGCCCGTGACGTAGGAGGCCTGGTCCGACACCAGGAACGACACCAGGTCGGCCACCTCCTCGGGCCGGCCGAACCGCCCCAGCGGGATCTGCGCCGCCATCCGGGACGCGAAGTCCTCGCCCAGCCCGGCCACCATGTCGGTCTCGATGAACCCCGGCGCCACCGCGTTGACCCGGATGCCGTACTTGCCGACCTCCTTGGCCAACGCCTTGCTGAAGCCGATGATCCCGGCCTTGGACGCCGAGTAGTTCGTCTGCGTCGCGTTGCCGTGCACGCCGGCCACCGACGACAGCGTGACCACCGAGCCCGCCTTGCGCTTCATCATCGCGAACACCGCGGCCTTGGCCAGGTGGAACGTGCCGTCGAGGTTGACCCGCAGCACCCGCTGCCAGTCCTCCTCCTTCAGCAGCACCAACGGGTTGTCGCGCACGATCCCCGCGCACGACACCACCGCGTGCAACGGTCCCAACGACCGCTCGGCGTCCTTGACGAACCGGTCCACCTCGCGCTTCTCGGCCACGTCCACCTGCGCGGTGAACACGGCCGCGCCCGCGGCGAGCGCCTCCTTCTCCACCACCTCGGCGGCGTCGCGGTTCGACTGGTAGCAGAACGCCACGTCGAACCCGTCCCGCGCGAGCCGGGCCACCACCTGGTGCCCGATGCCCCGCGACCCGCCGGTCACCAGCGCCACGCGCCTCATGCCAGTTCCTCCGCCCTGCGCCGTGCCATCGTGAACGAGCCGATCTCCAGCACCTTGCGCCCGGCCACCAGGCTGTGTCCCGCGAGGATCGCCGCGTCGGCCACCTCCCGGACCAGCCGGACGTGGTGCTCCACCACGTCGCCGGGCACCACGTCGCCGTGCACGACGACGTCGCGGATGCCGCTGATCAGCTCGACCTTGTCCGCCCGGACGTCCGGGTTCGGGTGCTCCCACCGGGTCAGCAGCACCGCGGACTGCGCCCACGACTCCATCAGCAGCCCCAGCGGGTACGCGTCCTCGACGTCGGCGCCGGCGTAACAGGGCTCGCGCCCGCTGACCGCCTTCACCGTCACGATGCTGCTGCCGGGGTCCACTTCGGACACCCGGTCCACCAGCAGCACCGGGAACCGGTGCGGGATGATCCGCCGGATGCCGGCCAGGCCCGTCACGTCGCCACCAGCCGCAGCTTGAACTCCGCCACCGTGCCCGCGCCGGTGGACACCTTCGCCGCGCACCGCACGTGGTCCTCCTCGGCGGTCAGCTCGGTCGAGACGGTCAGCTCGTCGCCGGGGAACACCGGCCGCACGAACTTCGCCCGGTCCAGCGCGACCACGCGGTGGCCGGGCAGCGCGGCCCGCACGTGGTCGAGCACGAACAGCCCCGGCAGGATCGGGAAGCCCGGGTAGTGCCCGGCGAACACGGGGTCCGCCGGGTCCACGCGCACCGTGCTCACGGCAGGTCCAGCACGACGCAGCCGACCGTGCCGTCCCGCTCGACGCCGGTCACCAGCGCGGCGCCCGACCGGCCGGCCGCGATCGCCGCCGCGAGCTGGAAGCTCGCCACCGCCGCCGACGTGTCGCCCACCAGCGGCACGCACCGCAACCACTCGGGCGTGCGGCCCAGCGCCTGCACCACGGCGGGCTCCTCGGCGCCGTCGGTGGACACGAGCACCACGTCCGCCGGGTCCAGGGCCGCCTCCGCCAGCGCCGCGCGCACGCACTCGCGCAACGCCTCCGCCGCCCCGCCGGGCTCGAAGAACCCGCGGAACCGGGTGGTCACGACGCGGGCCAGCACCGGCCGCCCGGCCGTGGCCGACTCGCGCTCCAGCAGGAACACCGCGCCGCCCTCGCCGAGCGGACCGGCCGTGCCCTCGCTGCCGCGCCACTCCAGCCACGCCCGCTGCTCGGAGTACTCCTCGGCGGCGCCGACCAGCACCCGGTCCGCGTGCCCGCCGCGCAGCAGCCGTGCCGCGTAGCTCAACGCCAGCAGCCCGGTCAGCGCGCCGCCCGCGATGGTGGTGTTGGGACCCTTGATCTTGTGCCAGATGGCGCTCTGCCCGGCCGCGCGGTTCATCACCGTGTTGGGGAACAGCGCCGGGTCGACGTGGTAGGGCTTCTCGCCGGTGAGGCCGTCACGCGTGAAGTCCATGATGGACTGCACGCTGCCGGAACCGGTGCCCAGCACGACACCCACGCGTTCGGGCTGCTCCAGCAACGCCGGGCCGCACTCCTCCAGCAGCCGGCCGACCGTGCTGACGGCCAGCGCCGTGACCCGGTCCATGGTCCGGGTGCCCTTCTTGCCCAACGCGCCGGCCGCGCTGAAGTCCGGCACCAGCGCCGCCTGCTCGAACGGGCCGCCGGGCGCGGGGGCGAGCGCCGGGACGCCCGCCCGCACACCGCCCGTGAACGCCTCCGCGCCCATCCCGAACGGGGACACCGCCGACCACGCCGAGATGACCAGGCCGTCCACCAGGGAAGCCGTCACGACGCACCGCGCCCGCTGAGCGACCCGGCCTTGCCGGTGATGGCGCCGACGAGGCGGTCGTCGAAGTCGACCAGGCTCCAGTCCTTGCGGTTCTCGATCACGGCCCAGCCGTGGGTGATGCGACCGGTCGCGGTCGGCACCAGCACGCCGTCGCGCAGCACGTAGCAGTCCATCCGGGCGGTGAAGGTGTAGCGCTTGAAGACCTCCTCCACGGTGAACACCGTGTAGAGCGTCTCCTCCATGTTCGCCTCGCCGAGGAAGGTGATCCGCGACTTCGGCACGACGGGGATCCAGTTCTGCTCGTCCAGCAGCGTCTTGATCGACGCGCCGCGGTCCTGCACGAACAGGTCCAGCACCTCCTCCATCTGGCGGAGGTAGCCCGACATCTGCACGCGTTCGGTGAAGTGGCAGTAGAAGTACGGGATCCGCCACGCCCAGGCGAACGCGTTCTTGCCCGCCGTGAGCAGGTCCAGCGGGTCGGCGTCGCCGACCTCGACCGGCTCGACCGCGCCGATCTTGTCCAGCACGGCGGCCCGGGGCGCGCCGATCTCGTCGACCACGTGCGGCCGCAGCTCGTCGGGCACGGGCTCGGCGTCGAAGCCGTGCGGGTCGAGCCGGAACGACACCGACACCTTCGACTTGACCGCCTTCACCGTCTTGCCGTCCCGCTCCACGGTGAGCTCCACGACCACCTGCAGCGGCCCGTCGCCGTCGACCCGCTCGACCGTCGCCCGCGCGAGGTCGTCGATGTGGAACGCGGTGAGGATCTTGGTGTCGAGGTCGGTGATGTCGGTGCACAGCCCGAACCGCTCGTACAGCGCGCCGGCCGGGAACCCGCTCTGCCGCAGGTGGTCCAGCACCGCTTCCTCGACCATGTAGTTGACGTGCTTGAACCCGATCCAGGTGCAGATGTTCGAGCCCTCGTAGCGGGGCCGCAGCGAGACGGTCGTGGTGGTCACGTCAGCTCCAGGTGTTCGTCGACGACGTCGCGGACCAGGGCCGCGAGGCGGTCGGGTTGTTCGATCATCGGGAAGTGGCCGCACCCGTCCAGCGGCTCGAACCGGCCGCGGGGCAGGGCCTTGGCCAGGGCGCGGCCGTCGTCGGGGCGGGCGGCGATGTCGTCCACGCCGCTCACCACGAGCACCGGCGCGTCGACCCGGGACAGGTCCAGGAACGGGGTGCGCAGGTAGGTCTGGAACCACCGCGTCCAGCCGTACGGGCCGACCTGGTCGCGCAACGCCCTGGCCAGCCACTCGCGCTTGGCCTCGGGGAAGCGGGCGGTCTCGCCGACGCGCAGCGCCTCGGTGAACGTGCGGTGGAAGTCGTTGAGGTAGTAGGAGATCGTGGGCCAGTCGAAGTCCGCGGGCTCCGGCCGGTAGAACGGGCACACCAGCACCGTGGGCCGCGGCGGCACGCGGCCGTCGGCGTAGCACTCCAGCAGCAGGTTCGCGCCGAACGAGTGCGCCACCACGACGTCGTGCGCGGCCGACACCGCGTCGACCACGAGCCGACCGGGGTCCGGCTCGTGGCTCCACGCCGGGTCGGCCATCCCGTGCCACGGCAGCTCCGGCGTGACGGCGGTGACCGGCAGGTCGAGCGCGTCCCACACCGCCGCCTTGCCCGCCAAGCCGTGCAGGAACAGCACCTCGACCATCAGACCGCGTCCCGGTACCGGCCCAGGATCAGCACCGAGTTGTTGCCCGCGAACGCCAGCGCGTTGTTCTGCACCACGTTCAGCGTGGCCGGCCGCGCCTGGTTGGGCACGCAGTCCAGCCCCACCTCGGGGTCGGTCTCGCGGTGGTTGATGGTGGGCGGGATGAAGCCCTCGGTGATCGCCAGCGCGCACGCCGCCGACGCCAGCGCCGACGCCGCGCCCATCGAGTGGCCGAGCATCGACTTGATCGACACGGTCGGCGGCGGCGCGTCGAACACCTGCCGGATCGCGCCGGACTCGGTGACGTCGTTGGCCTTGGTGCCGGTGCCGTGCGCGGAGATGAAGTCGACGTCCTCGGGCTTGACGCCCGCGTTGCGGTGCGCGAGCTCGATGCACCGGGCCAGGCTGTCCCGGTCCGGCGCCACGGGGTGGTTGGCGTCGCAGTTGAGGCCGTAGCCCAGCACCTCGGCGTAGATCCGGGCGCCGCGGGCCAGCGCGGACTCCAGCGACTCCAGCACCAGGATGCCGCCGCCCTCGCCGGTGAGGATGCCCTTGCGGTCCTTGTCGAACGGCGCGCACACCTCCGGCGCGATCGTGCCGAGCCGGTAGAAGCCGGTGAACGTCTTGCGGCACACCGCGTCCGCGCCGCCGACCAGCGCGACGTCCACCTCGCCCTCGCGGATGGCGTCGAAGCCGTTGCCGATGGCGTAGTTGCCCGCCGCGCACGCGGTCGGGATGGTCACCGCCTCCACGTCGGTCAACGCCAGCTCGCGCACGATGCTGGACGACAGGCGACCGGCCGTGGAGCGCCGCGCGACGACCGGGCTCCACGACTCGGGGCCGTGCTCGAGCTGCTGCGCCACGAGGTTGTCCAGGTCGCGCGACTCGGCGTCGGTCGTGCCGACGGACACCAGGGCCCGCTTGCCGCGCAGCTCCTCCACCGTGAGGCCCGCGTCGCCCACGGCCATGCGCGCCGCGGCGGCGGAGAACTGCCCGGCCCGGCCGAGCTCGTCGGGGTCCACCCGGGTGAGCCACGCGGCCGGGTCGAAGTCGGTGACCTCGGCGCCGTTGGCGTGGCTGAAACCGGTGGTGTCGAACGAGGTGATCGGCGTGATCCCGCTGCGACCCTCGCGCAGGCCGGCCAGGAACTCGGTGACGCCGATGCCGATGCTGGTGACCACGCCGAGACCCGTGATCACCACCCGGCGCGGCTGCCGCACTCCGTCGTGCATCGTGCCCTCCAAGTCCGGTGCCGGACCGCTCGACGGGTGAGGTGGCTACTTGGCGGCCTGGGCTTCGGCGACGACCGCGATGACGCCGTCGAGGTTGACCATCCGGGTCAGCTCGGCCTGGTCGATCTCCACGCCGAACGTGCGCTCCAACGCCGAGAGGATCTCGATGGCGCCGAGCGAGTCGGCGTCGTGGTCCTCCTTGAAAAGGCTCGTGTCGGTCATCTCCGCGGCGTCGATCTCGAGGATCTCCGACACGATCTCCTTGATCTTCGCCTTGCCGTCCGCGTCGATCCGCACCGAACTGGTCACTGGGCACCTCCGGGAACACGGGTTTCTGCCTACCGGTTCCCACCCTGCTTTTCGGGGCTATATCCGGCCTATGCGGCGGGCTATACGGCTCCCGCCCGCGCTACACCGCCACCCGGCGCGGCGACGCCAGCACGGGGTCCGCGGTGAGGATCGCCAGGTGCACCTCGCGCAGCAGCGAGCCCGGGTCGATGCCCAGCTCGTCGGCGAGCATGCGCCGGCCCTCCTCGTACAGCACGAGCGCGTCGGCCTGCCGGTCGCAGCGGTAGAACGTGGTCATGAGCTGGGCGCGGAACCGCTCCTGCAACGGGTGCTGGTGCACGAGCCTGGTCAGCTCGGGCAGCAGCTGGGCGTGCCGGCCCAGCGCGAGGTCGGCCTCGATGCGGCTGGCCAGCGCGGCGATCCGCGCCTCCTCCAACCGCGGCGCCTCGGCGTCCGCCAGGTGCTCCGACACCCCCGTCAACGCGGGACCGCGCCACAGCCGCAACGCCGCGCGCAGCAGCCGCGCCGCCTCCTCGTAGTGGCCGGCGGCGAGCGCGGACTGGCCCCGCGCCGCCTGCTCCTCGAACTCCCGCAGGTCGAACGCGCAGTCGGTGAGCCGCACCTCGTAGCCGCGGGAACGGCGGGTGATGCCGACCTCCCGGCGCAGCGTCTTGCGCAGGCGCGAGACGTAGGTGTAGATCTGCGCGTTGAACGTGGCGGGCGGGTGGTCGCCCCACAGGAAATCGCTCATCTGGGTGTCGGAGACAGCGCCGTTGTCGGCGAGCAGCAACGCCGTGAGGACGGTGCGCGGTTTCGACCCGTCCAGCGGCACCTCCTGCCCGTCGTGGTGCGCCTCGACCGGCCCCAAGACCCGGAACTCCAGCACTTCGCCTCCTACAGCAGTACCTGGTCGTGGACGAGGATCGCCTGGTAGAGCCGTCGCATCGCGCGGCCGGGCTCCAACCCGAGCTCGCTCGCCAGGCGCCTGCGCGTGTGGTGGAAGACGTCCAGCGCCTCCGTCTGCCTGCCGTTGCGGTACAGCGCGACCATCAGCTGCTCGCTGAACCGCTCCCGCTCCGGGTACTCGGCGGCGAGCTGCTTGAGCTCGGACACGACGCCGCGGTCCTCGCCGTTGGCGAGCTTGGCGGCGATGAGGTCCTCGCGGGCGCTGAGCCTGCGCTCGTCGAGCCGGGCGGCCTCGATGCGGAACCGCAGGCCGTCGCTCACGTCGAACAGCGCCGGTCCGTGCCACAGCCGCAACGCGCGTTCCAGCAGGTCGATCGCCTCGCCGGGCCGTTGCGGCACGAGGGCCGAGCCGCGGTCGGCCAGGTCGCGGAACAGCTGCGCGTCGACCGCCGCGCCCGGCAGGTCGAGCACGTAGCCGCTGCTCACCGTGCGGACCAGGCAGTCGCCCGGCACGTCGGCGAACTGCTCCAGCAGTTTGCGCAGCCGCACCACATTCGCCTGGAGCGCGTTGCGCGCGTTTCCCATCTGTTTACCGGCCCACAATTCCTCGACCAGCTGGTCGAACGGAACGGGGGCGCCCGGTGAAAGCGCCAGCAACGCGAGCAGGGTGCGCACCTGACGAGCGGCCACACCCATCCGACGATCCTCACGTGCGAGGGCGACAGCACCGAGAATCTGCACCCGCATGGTCACGACCCCCAGTCTCTAGACGGCGCAGAGCGCGCGGTAGCCGGCCATCCAACCTCGAAATCGGCCGACTAAAGCGTTTGACATGTTGCCGAGCCCGTCACGATGGGGGAAATATCATTTGAACCACTGGGACCGTGCCGCGGCGGTATGCCGCCGATCGGGGCAGCACCGGACTCCGGCTGCTGCTTCCGGACTCGACGAACTTGGGCCCGACGGCGGTCACGGTCACGGCGCGTCACGACCACCTAGCCGCTTCGGGTGATCGGCGACTCCCCGCGACCCGTCCGCGCGCCGTCGGCCGCTGTGCGCGTGCTCGTAGGCCTCCAGCACGATCTCCGAGAGCCTGCCGCGGTCGGAGATCCGGTAGCCGTGCTCGCGCGCCCACTGCCGCACGACCTGCGCCAGGTGGGCATCGGCGCTGCGTACCGGTGCCGGAGCGGTGCCGGGGACCCGCCGCGCGGCACGCACGAACCGGTCCAGGACGGCACGCAGTCTGGCCGCGTTCGCGGCGCCGAGGCGGATCTCGAACCACACCCCGTCCAGGCCGAACGAGACCGGCCGGACGTCGTGCCCGGAATGCCCGTCCAAGTCGTCCACCGCCACGCGCACCACTTCCCACTGGTCGGAACTCACGCTGGGTATCGATCTCGCGGCACGCTACCGGTGAGTTGACCATGAAGGGGATGCCGATCGCCAAGTATAGGAGAGGTATAGCGGGCGGCCCCAGTGTGACCTCCGGGTGAATCCCCGGTCCCGACCGTGACGATCGGCCGCACCGGTGTTACCCCGAGCGGCGGCCACGCCTCACCCGACTCCGCTTCCCGAAAAGCCTCGGACGTCCGCGCGCGACGCGATTCCCGCAGATTCCCGTATTCCCGACACTTCGGCCGACGCTCGACAACCGGCCGTCAACCGTCAATTTCGGACAATCCCCGGAGTCGACCGCCGATACGCCCGTGTGGTGCGTTCGACCCTTGACGGCGTGACTTCACCGCCGACTCCCCGACCCCCGGGCCACGCGATGAGCACGAGCCCGGGACCCGATCCGGACGGGCGCGACGCGATTCGCGGTGACTGCGGAATCCCGGACCCGACCGCGGCGCGCGACCCCCCTCACCGAGCGGTTCAGGGGCGATCAGCGAGACTTGAGGGCATGAACGACGAGCCCGACGACCGGACCAGCTTCGCCGACCTCGGGTTGCGCCCCGAACTGCTCCGGGCGCTGTCCGGCCTCGGCTACGAGGAGCCCACCCCCATCCAACGCGAGGCCATCCCGCCGCTGACCGCCGGCCGCGACCTGCTCGGCCAGGCCGCCACCGGCACCGGCAAGACGGCCGCGTTCGCGCTGCCCGTGCTGGAGCGCATGGCGGGCGGCGAGCGCGAGCGACGGGCGCCGTTCGCGCTCGTGCTGGTGCCGACGCGGGAACTGGCGGTGCAGGTCTCCGAGGCGGTGCACCGGTACGGCCGTGAGCTGGGCGCGCGGGTGCTGCCCATCTACGGCGGCCAGCCCATCGGGCGGCAGCTGCGGGTGCTGGAGCAGGGCGTCGACGTCGTGGTGGCCACGCCGGGCCGCGCGGTCGACCACCTCAACCGGGGCACGCTGAAGCTGGAGCACCTCGAAGTCGTCGTGCTCGACGAGGCCGACGAGATGCTCGACATGGGCTTCGCCGAGGACCTGGACACGATCCTGGCCGAGACGCCGTCGGAGCGGCAGACCGTGCTGTTCTCCGCGACCATGCCCGGCCGCATCGACCGCCTGGCCCGCACGCACCTGTCCGACCCGGTGCGCATCACCATCGGCCGCGAGCAGGCGGAGCCCGGCGAGGCGCCGAAGGTGCGCCAGAGCGCGTACGTCGTGCCGCGCGCGCACAAGCCCGCCGCCCTGGGCCGGGTGCTGGACGTCGAGGCGCCGACCGCGGCGATCGTGTTCTGCCGCACGCGCGACGAGGTCGACCAGCTCACCGAGACGCTGAACGGGCGCGGCTACCGGGCCGAGTCGCTGCACGGCGGCATCAGCCAGGAGCAGCGCGACCGCGTGATGACGCGGCTGCGCAACGGCACGGCCGACCTGCTCGTGGCCACCGACGTGGCGGCACGGGGGCTGGACATCGAGCAGCTGACGCACGTCGTGAACTACAACGTGCCGTCCGCGCCGGAGTCCTACGTGCACCGCATCGGCCGGATCGGGCGGGCGGGCCGCGAGGGCGTGGCGATCACCCTGGCCGAGCCGCGCGAGCACGGCATGCTCAAGACCATCGAGCGCGTCACCAAGCAGCGCATCCACATGGAGAAGGTCCCGACGATCGCGGACCTGCGGGCGCGCAGGCTGGAGCTGACCCGCGCCGCGCTGCACGAGAGCCTGCTGGAGGACGACCTGGAGAGCTTCCGGGTCGTGGTGGAGACGCTGACCGACCAGTTCGACGTCATGGAGGTGGCGCTGGCGGCGGTGAAGCTCGCGCACGAGGCCACCGGCGCGGCGGCGGACGAGGAGGAGATCCCGGAGTACGTGCCGCGGTCCGGGCCGTCCGGTGACCGCCGCGGGCGCGAGGGCGGCGGCGAACGCCGTGAGCCGCGCCGGCCGCGCCGCCCGTCCGCGGGCATGACCAGGCTGTTCGTCGGCGCGGGCCGCAGCTCGGGCATCCGGCCGCAGGACCTGGTGGGCGCGATCGCGGGTGAGGCGCGCCTCAACGGCCGCGACATCGGCGCGATCGAGATCGCCGACCGGTTCTCGCTGGTGGAGGTGCCGGACTCGGCCGCGCAGCAGGTCATCGCCTCGTTGCGGGGCGCGACCATCAAGGGCCGCAAGGTCACCGTGCGGCGGGAGCGCGACGACCCGCGCTGACACCGCCACCCGGGACGATCCTCACCGCGATTTGTCAGTTCGTCCTACGAACTAGTATGGTTCGTAGGACGAACTACTGATCGCTGGGGAGTGTGCCGAGATGAGTCGTGTTGTCGTGGTCGTCGGCGGCGGGTACGGGGGCGCCGCGGTCGCCAAGGCGTTGGACGAGGACGCCGACGTGGTCCTGGTGGAGCCGAAGGACGCGTTCGTCCACGCCGCCGGATCGCTGCGGGCGCTGGTGGAGCCGGACTGGGCGGGCAACATCTTCTTCCCGTACGACGGCCTGCTCGCGCGGGGTCGGGTCGTCCGCGACCGGGCCGCGTCGGTCGACCCGGGCGGTGTCACGCTGGCCTCCGGCGAGCGGATCGCCGCGGACTACGTCGTGCTGGCCACCGGGTCGGACTACCCGTACCCGGCGAAGACGGACACCGAGTCGTCCACCGAGGCGTTGGACCGGCTGCTGGCCACCCACAAGGAGCTCGCCGACGCGCCGCGCGTGCTGATCGTCGGCGCGGGCCCGGTCGGCCTGGAGCTGTCCGGCGAGATCAAGGCGGTGTGGCCGGACAAGCGGGTGACCGTCGTCGACCCGGCCGAGCGGCTGGTGCCCGGGTTCGAGCCCGAGCTGCGCGACGAGCTGCACCGGCAGCTCGACGCGATCGGCGTGGAGCTGCGGCTGGGCACGGCGCTGACCGCGGCGCCGCCGACGGAACCGGCGCGGGCCGGGACGTTCACCGTCGGCACGACCGACGGCGAGCTCACCGCCGACATCTGGTTCCGCTGCCACGGCGCGCGCGTCAACGGCGGCTTCCTGGACGACGCGCTGGCCGCCGCGCGGACGCCGCAGGGCCGGGTCAGGGTGACCGAAACGCTCAACGTCGAGGGCTACGCGCACGTGTACGCGGTCGGCGACATCACCGACCTGGACGAGGCGAAGATGGCCGGGTACGCGATGCAGCACGCCGAGGTGGTGGCGAAGAACATCGCGGCCCAGGTGCGCGGCGAGCGGCCCACGGCCACCTACCGCCCGTCCCCCGTGCCGTCGATCCTGCTGCCGCTGGGCCCGAAGGGCGGTGTGGGGCAGTTCCCGACCCCGGACGGCACGACGCTCCTGTCGCCGGAGGACGTCGCCCGCTACAAGGGGGCCGACCTGTTCACCGGGCGGTTCGTCGAGCTGTTCGGCGTCGACCCCGCCACCCGTTGACCCTGCTCGTTCAACACCATGAACACCGGCGGCACCTCGTTGTCCCGCACCAGTCGGGACAGGAGGTCCGCGAGGGTCTCGCGCTCGGCGTCGGGCAGGCCCGAGGGCAGCCGCTCGATCCGGCGGCACGTCTCGGCGTAGAACTCGTCGGCGAGCCGGCTGCCCTCGGGCGTCAGCTCGACCCGGACCGCGCGGTTGTCGTGGGCGTCCGCCTCGCGGCGGACCAGGCCGCGCCGCGCGGTCCGGTCGACCAGACCGCTCAGGCTCGACTTGGCCAGGCCGAGCACCTCGCCCAGCTCGCCCATGCCGTAGGACCGGGGCATCAGCACGCAGAGCAACTGCCCCTGCTGCTGGGTCAGGCCGTACTCCCGGGCCGAGTCGGCGTACACCGCGTCCACCAGGAACGTGGCGCGCACCAGCGCGGTGACGATGCCCATCTGCTCACCCTCGGCCTTGGCCATGGGATCACGATACTCGTTCGCACCGCGAACCAACTACCGGGAAGGACATCACCTCGATGTCGCCACGCAAGCCGTTGTTCGGGATCGGCATCAGCACCGCCGTCGGCCGGGCCGCGGAAACCCTCCGGCACGCGGTCGCGGCCGACCGCGCGGGCCTGGACCTCGTCACCGCGTCCGACCACCCGTACTTCGGCGACCGGCTCGACGCCTACGCCCTCATGGGCACGGTGCTCGGCCGGACCACGGGCGTCACGGGGTTGGTGAGCGTGACCAACCTGCCGAGCCGGCCGGCGCCGGTGCTCGCCCGCACGGTGACGTCGCTGTCCGCGTTGTCGGGTGGCCGGATCGTGCTCGGCATGGGCGCGGGCGGGCTGTGGGACGACATCGCCAGGTTGGGTGTCGGACGGCTGACGCCCGGTGCGGCCATCCGCGCCTTCGAGGAGGCGATCACGCTGGTCCGGGCGTTGTCCGGCGGTGGCGAGCCGGTGACGTTCGACGGCGAGTTCTACCAGGTCACCGCGTTGCAGCCGGCGCCGGTGCCCGCCGCGCCGGTGTGGACGGGCTCGGTCGGGCCGAAGTCGTTGGCGGTCACCGGCAAGCTCGCCGACGGCTGGATCCCCGGGCACGCGGCGGACTGGCTCAGCGAGCGGTACCGGACGTCCCGGCCCGTGGTCGACGAGGCGGCCAGGGCCGCCGGCCGGGATCCGCGCGACGTCGCCACCGTCTACAACCTGCCGGGCGTGATCACGTCCACGCCGCTCGCCGCGACCCGTGACGGGGACGGCCGGTGGGTCGGCGGCTCGGTCGGGCAGTGGGTCGAGGAGCTGACCGGCGCGGTCCTGGAGCACGACGCCGCCGGTTTCGTCTACTTCCCGGTGAAGGAGCCGGTGACCGACGTGGCGCTCGGGACGTGGGCCAACGAGATCGCGCCCGCCGTGCGGGAGGCCGTCAGGTGACCGGCTGCACGGGGTGGTCGACGGGCGCGGAGAGGTCCACGCCGCGCCACGGCTCGCGCCGGGCCTCGACGTCGTCGCCCCAGTGCCGGACACCGGTCCAGCCGGGGTCGCCGGTGGCGCAGAAGTCGACCCACGCCCGGAGCATCCGCCGGGAGAGCGCGCGCTCGGCGTCACCCGCGCGGCCACCGATGAGGAAGTCCGCGCCGTCGAGGTTGCCGAACGAGAACGGCACGTCCGCGGTGTGCCAGGCGGGCGGCCGGGTGAACCGCGCGAGGAACGCCCGGCCGTGCGCCTCGGCCAGCCTGGTGGTGGGTTCGGCGAAGACGAAGTCGCCCGCGAGCCGCACGTGCGCGTCCTCGAAGTGCTCGTACGCGGCCACGACGTGGTCGGGGATGCCCCAGGCGCGGCCGAACGCCCGCAGGTCCGCCGGCGGCCGGAACGTGCCCACCGCCTCGAACAGCGCGTACTCGACGTCGGTGTGGCACAGCAGGGCGTCGGTCGCCGCGGGCAGCGCGGGCAGCGCGTCGGCGACCGAACCGAACAGCACCGGGTCGTGGCTCAACGGCCCGGTGCGCTGCGCGGCGGCCAGGGCGTCGGCCGACGCGACCGTCGACTCCGGCGTGCCGGTGTCGACCCACTCCGCGACCCGGCGCGCGAACCCCGGCGTGTAGACCCGGTTCGGCACGCTGTGCGCGATGACCCGCCGCACCGGCTCCCACGCCGCCAGGAACAACGCCGACGCGGCGCCCGCGGACTGCCCGCCGACGGTGATGTTGTCGCGATCGCCGCCGAACACCGCGATGTTCTCCCGCACCCACCGCAGCGCGGCCCGCTGGTCGAGCAGCCCCCGGTTGGCCGGCTGCCCCTCCACGTGCCCGAAACCCTCGAACCCGAGCCGGTAGTTGCACGTCACCACGACCAGGCCGGCGCGGGCCAGCTCCGCGCCGTCGTAGTCGGGCTGGGCCGACGAGCCGAACGTGTAAGCCCCACCGTGCACGTAGAACAGCACCGGCCAGGGCCCGTCCGATGTGGAGGGCGTCCAGACGTTGAGGGTCAGCACGTCCTCGTCGCCCGGCCGCCACACCGGCGCGCCGGGCAACCGCGCGGACTGCGGCGCGATCGGCCCGAACTCCAGGCAGTCGCCCGCGAAGTCGGTCGGCACGGGTGCGGCGAACCGGCGGGCCCCGAACGGCGGCTCGGCGTACCGGATGCCGAGGAACGCGTCCACTCCGGCGTCGACCGCCCGACCTCGAAACCGCCCACGTCGTGTCATCAGCGCCTACTCTGCCATGATGGGTGATCCGCTGAACGCACGAGAGGACGCCGCCGAGGCGTTGGGGATGGTGGCGCGGGCCGCCGGGACGTACCTCGACGCGCTGCCGCACCTGCCGGTGCGCGACGCCACGCACGCCCACCTGATCAAGGACCTCGACGGGCCGTTGCCGGAGGCCGGTGACGGGACCATCGCCGCCGTCGCGGACCTGCTGCGGATCGGGACGCGGGCCGCCACTCACTCGTCCGGGCCCCGGTTCTTCCACTTCGTGGTCGGTGGCGCGACGCCGGCCGCGCAGGCCGCGGACTGGGTGACGTCGCTGCTGGACCAGGCCGGTGGCCTGTGGCCCGCCTCGCCGCTGGCCGCGCACGCCGAGACGGTGGTGCTGCGGTGGTTGAAGGAGCTGTTCGGGCTGCCCCCGTCGCACGGCGGCGTGCTCACGCCGAGCGCGACGTTCGCGAACCTGACCGGGCTGGCGTGCGCGCGGTACTGGTGGGCGCGGCAGCACGGGGTGGACGTGACCGCGGACGGCCTGGTGGGCCTGCCGCGGCTGCCGGTGTTCTCCAGCGGGTACGTGCACCCGAGCAGCCGCAAGGCACTTCAGATGCTGGGGCTGGGCCGGGACTCGGTGCGGACGCTGACCCGTGACGACGCGGGCCGGCTCGACGTCGACGCCCTGGACCGCGAACTGGCGTCGTCGGGGCCCGCGGTGCTGATCGGCAACGCGGGTGAGGTCAACGGCGGCGACTTCGACCCGTTGGACGAGATGGCCGACCTGGCCGAGCGGCACGGGGCGTGGCTGCACGTGGACGGCGCGTTCGGCCTGTTCGCCGCCCTCTCACCCCGGACGGCCGACTTGGTGCGCGGCGTGGAGCGTGCCGACTCGGTGGCCGCGGACGGCCACAAGTGGCTCAACGTGCCGTACGAGAGCGGGATGGCGTTCGTGCGGGACCGGGCGCTGCTGGGGCACGCGTTCGGCGCCTGGAACGCCCCGTACCTGCCGGAGCCGGACGACGAGTCCGTGAACTACAACAACCTGGGCCCGGAGTCCTCCCGCCGCGCCCGCGCGTTCCCGATCTGGGCGACGCTGCGCGCCTACGGCCGGGACGGCCACCGGGCCATGGTCGAACGCCACCAGGACCTGGCGCTGCGCCTGGGCCGCCGCATCGGGGAAGCGCCGGACCTGGAGCTGCTGGCCCCGATCACCCTCTTCATCGTCTGCTTCCGCTACCGCCCACCGGGCGTGCCCGACGAAGCCCTCGACGACCTGAACCGCAGGCTGGGCGAGGCCCTGATCGAGGACGGCCGCGTCTACGCGGGCACCACGGTCTACCGGGGCGTGGTCGCCCTGCGCCCGGCGATCGTGAACTGGCGGACCACGGAGGAGGACGTCGACCTGCTGGCCTCCGTGGTCCGCGAACTGGGCGCCCGCCTGCTCACCGCCGAAGCCTGACGACCACCCCGATCACGGCGGCAAGGGCTTGGAGTTGTCCTCGGCAAGCCGGCAGGCGCATGTCTTCCGCACGTACGCGACCGACAAACGCCTTGAACGGCTTCCGCTCCAGATCGGAAGCCGGGAAGTCCTCCACCTCGGCGACCAGCGCGGGGTCGCGCCTCGGCGGCTCGACCTCCTCCCCGCCGCACGCCACGCACAACGACAACACGAGTGCCGCCACCACGGTCGACCGCAGCGGGAACATCAGGCGCCCCCTCGCCGGGCGAGCTGAAGCCTCAGTCCATCAGCCGCGCCACTCGGATCAACGCGAGTCCGGGCCCGACTCGGGACCGAGGTAGATCTCGCTGCCGTCCGAACGCCGAGCTCTGGTGTACCCGCCGGTCGGCGCGAATCACGAAACGCATGTCCGCCTCACAGATTGTCGCTGAAGTGCTCGTGCACGCCGCCGACCGTCAAGGCGCTTCGGGCACGCTACCGGTCATCACGGGTCCCGCCGGTAGGCACGTCCGAGGTGAGCCCCACACGTCACCGCCACCACCGCGGCGGACTCGACGTCGAGCCGCGCCGTACCATCGGAGGCGTGCGGAACTCGATCACCGAGGTGGCCGGCGTGCTGGTCGGGCACGCCACGCGGATCGGTGACGGCGCGTTGACCGGCTCCACGGCCGTGCTGTTCCCACCCGGCACGCTGTCCACTGTGGACGTTCGCGGTGGTGCGCCGGCGACCCGGGACACCGCCGCGCTCGACCCCCGCCACGGCGGCCGGGAGGTGCGCGGCGTGCTGTTGACCGGCGGGAGCGCGTACGGGCTCGCGGCGGCCGACGGCGCGGCCCGCGAGCTGGGGTCGTTCGTGCCCGCCGCCGCGCTGTTCGACCTCGGCCGCGGCGGTGACTTCCACGCCCGGCCGGGGCCCGCCGAGGGCGCGGAGGCCGTGCGGGACGCGGGCGTGGAGTTCGCCCAGGGCAACGTCGGCGCGGGCACGGGCGCGCTCAACGCCACGATGAGAGGCGGCCTGGGCACGGCGAGCGCCACGCTGCCCGGCGGCGTGGTCGTGGGCGCGGTGGCCGTCCTCAACGCGGTGGGCCCGTCGGTCGACCTCGACACCGGCCTGCCGTTCGCCGCGCACCTCGGCCTGCCCGGCGAGTTCCCCGCCTACCAGGGCGACGACCTCGACGCGGCCCGGACCACCGGGCACCCCCAGCCGTTCAACACCGTCATCGGCGTGATCGCCACGAACGCCCGCCTGCCGCACCTGTTCGCCCTGGCCAACGCCGCGCAGGACGGGCTCGCGACCGCCGTCCGCCCGGCGCACGGCCTCACCGACGGCGACACGGTCTTCGCCGCCACGACCGGGACCCACGACGCGGCCGACCCCCACGAGGTGCTCGCCGCCGCACGGCGGGTGTTCGCCCGCGCGCTGGTCCACGGCCTGCTCCGAGCCGAGTCCGCCACCACCTCCTGGGGCCGGCTCGCGGCCTACCGCGAGCTGTACCCGCGCACCGCAGCCGAGTACCGGGGGAACTGACCATGCACGCGATGCACTACGAGATCACCCTGCCCGCCGACTACGACATGGACGTCATCCGCACCCGGGTCGCCACCAAGGGCTCCGCGCTGGACGCCTTCCCCGGCCTGGGCCTCAAGGCCTACTGCGTGCGGGAACGCGGTGTCGACGGCTCGCCGGTCAACCAGTACGCGCCGTTCTACCTGTGGCGCACCGCCGAGGGCATGAACAGCTTCCTGTGGGGACCGGGTTTCCGGGGCCTGAGCGCCGACTTCGGCCGCCCCGTCGTGCAGCACTGGACGGGCCTCGCCTTCGAACGCGGCGCCGCCGAAACCCCGGCCGCCGCCACCAAGCGCACCTGGCGGCTGCCCGCCGACGCCGACGCGGCCGAGGCCGTCGACCAGGCGCTCGACCGGGTCGACGGGCTCAAGGACCACCCCGACCTGCACAGCACCGCGCTGGCGGTCGACACCCGGAACTGGGAGCTGGTGCACTTCAGCCTCTGGCGCACGGCACCCGACACCGACGGCGAGGTGCGCTTCCGGGTGCTGCACCTGTCCCGGCCCGAGCTGGAGGACCTCAGCGCGGGCCGCCACTGGTAGGCCGCGACCGGCCCGTCCCGGGGTTGCGGGCGCGGTCGCCGTAGGGCACGGCGACGTAGCCGACGAGGTCGAGCACGCCGCCGCTGGTGCGGTCCAGCTCGCGGGCGAAGGCGAGGATGTCGGGGTCGGCGCGGTCCATCAGCCACGCCAGCAGCACGACCACGACGTCGGCGAGCAGACCGACCTGGAACGGCATGTCCTCCCGCCGGCCCGCGGTCACCGCGCTGGCGAAGTCGGTCATGCCGCGTTCGGTCAGCTCCAGCGGACCGGTCTCGATCGCCCGCTTCATCGAGTCGACCACCAGCGGCACGACCGACGCCCACACCTCGCGCGGCGCGACCTCGCAGATCAGGCCGCCGCTCAGGGCCGCGGTCCACAGCGCCTCCGGGTCGCCCGCCCGGACGGCGCCGACGGCCAGGTGCGGCAGCAGTTCCGCGCCGCGCTCCCACGCGCCGGTCGCGACGAGCTTCTCCACCGCGTGCCGGTAGTGCTCCAACGCCTTGCCGTGCTCGCCGCGCGCGGTCAGCACGCCGCCCAGGTCGTCGTGGAACGACGCCACCTCGGCCGCCGCGCCGACCTGCTCGGCCCGGGCCAGGCCGACGGCGGCGTAGTGCTGCGCGGTCTCCAGGTCGCCCCGGTCGCGGTGGCACGCGCCGAGCCGGCGCAGCGCGGCCAGCTCCCGCCGGTCGTCGCCCAGGTCCCGGAAGAGCTCCACGGCGCGCGACCCGGCCTCGATCGCCTCGGCGAGGTCGCCGCGGTCGCGGCGCCGGTCGCACTCGGCGAGCGTGAACTCGGCCTCCCGGACGCGGTCGCCCAGCTCCCCGGCCAGGTCGCGGCCCTCGACGGCGTACCGGAGGGCGGTCTCGGGATCGGCGTCGCCGAGCTCGTCGAGCACGGTGATCGACTCGAGCCGCCCGGGCCCGTCCTCCCGCACCCGGTGCTCCTCGTACGCCAGCCGCGCCGCCTGTCCGGCTTCGTCGGTTCTGCCTTCGCGCATCAGCAGCCTCGCCATTCGCAGCAGGACGTCCGCTCGGTCGCGGCACGCGTCGCCCAGGCCCACACACCGTTCGAAGTCCGCGAGCGCGGCCCCGTATTCCCCGCGCCGCTCGGAGCGGGCGCCGGTGAGCTCGAACCTGGTCGCCCAGAGGGCTTCGAGCTCGTCCTCGGGCAGGTCGAGCCCGGTCAGCAGGGCGTCGACCCGGTCGACGAGGACGGCGGCCCGCTCCTCGTCGTCCTCCAGCCCCAGCTCGGCCAGCAGCACGTCGGCGTAGGCCGGGGTGTCGGTCGCGTCGCCGGTGTCGGCGACCTCGCGCAACGCCGTGAGCTCCCGGCGCAGCACGGGTGCGAGCGGGCCGGCCCGGTCGCGCGCGGCGGCGGCCAGCAGCTCGCACCCCGTCAACGCGGCCTCGGCGGCGGTGGTGGACCGGTCGCGCCACTCGTCCAGCCGGCCGTTGACCGTGCCGACGTACAGGTAGGACCGCTCGATGCCGCCCGGCGTGCCGGTGTTGACGATGGCCCGCGCGGCCGGCGTCTCCTCGGCGGTGAGCCGCCGCACGACGGTGCGGGCGAACCCGGCGGCGAGGTTCGGCGGGATGGTCCACAGGGTCCCGATGTAGCCGCGGGCGCCGGCGCGGACGAACTCGCGGCCCAGCCCCGTCCACGACCGGCACGAGTTGTTGAACACGATCGGCCGGTGCCGCAGCGCCACCGGGATGTCGTCGTCCGGCAGCGCCTGCCCGCCCAGCGCGATCGCGTCGTCGGCGTCGTGGCAGTTGAAGAACACCAGCTCGACCGGCAGGTCCACGACCAGGTCGCGCAGCACGTCCGGCGAGGCGTCCTGCTCGGACAGCACGATGGGGTGGGTGTGGGGCCGGAGAGCAGTCCCCGGCGCCGCGGTCCGGTGTTCGGCTCCGCCGGGGGTGAACGCACCGGCGTCGACCACGACGCTGAACGCGCCGGGCTCGCGCGCCACGCCCGCGCGGTGCAGCTCGGTGAGCACGACCAGCGCCGGGTCGGCCACCACGTGCCCGATCGGCTTGCGCGCCCAGTTCACGTCCTCGGTGTGCACGAACGAGTAGGGCAGCCCGGCGGTGAACGCGGTCAGCGCCCGGTCGCCGACCTCCGCGACCGCGTCGGCGGGCACCTGCGCGGTGACCGCGGCCTCGACCGCCGCGTACGGGTCGTGCCCGCCGCTGGACAGGTACCGCCACAGCGCCTCGACGAAGCCGATGCCCTTGACCGCGTCGCCGATCGCGCCCGCGGCCGCGGTGACCCGCTCCTGCTCCTCGGCCACCACCGCGCCCACCAGGGCCAGGTCGGGCTCGGGCACGATCACCAGCCGGGCGCCGCGGTGGTGCGCGTAGACGGCGGCCATCAGGCCGTCGGCCTCGCCGGCGCGGTCGATCAGCACGGCCTCGTCGGCGTCGTCCGGGTTGTGCTCGGCGAACGGCACGGGCGGCGCGTCCTCGTCCACGCGCAGCGCCGCGCCCGTGCGCAGGGCGGTGAACAGGGCGGCGACGAAGTCGGCGTCCGGCGCCACGTCGAGCGTGCGTTCGGGCTCGCCGCCGCCGCGCAGCAGCTCCCAGGCCTTCGCGGTCAGCCCGACGGGCTCCTCGCACGGCAGGTGCAGGCGTTCGGGCAGCGCGCCGAACAGCTCCTCGTCCGGTTCGTCGAGGAACACCGCGCGGCGCACGCCCGTGGCGTCGAGCAGGTGGGCCAGCAGCCGGTCGTGCCGGTGCGACGACGGGTGCCCGGGTCTCAGCGCGACGACGGGCGTGACGCGGTCCGCGGGCAGGCACGACACCACGACCGCGGCCTCCCGCAGCTGGTCCGGGCGGCACACCACGACCGTGTCGCCGACCTCGAACACGGGCTCGCTGGTCACCGTGACGTCCAGGTCGGACTCGCCCGCGGGCAGCCGCACGCACACGCCGCCGTCCACGACCTCGCACGGCTGCGAGCCGGACACCAGCAGCGTCACCGAGTCCGGCAGCGCGAACGACACCCCGTCGGCGGTCTCGGTGGCGGGCGCGTCCACGGCGAGCCGCCACCGCGCGGGCGCGGGCAGGTCGAACCGCTGCCGAAGCACCGCGCGCTCGTGCCCGTCCCGGGTCTGCTCGACCAGCAGGTCGCGCGCGCCCGCCTCGGCGGTCAGCTCCTCGGCGGCGTCGACGGGCGGTTTGCGGTGCGCGTCGAGCAGGACGGCACGCAGCAGCCCCGCTTCGAAGCGGAAGCGGATGCCGTGCGGGGCACCGAGGTCCACTGGCTCACGACCCTTGCAAGCGAGGAGGTCCACCGTGTCGGAGGTGGCGGGCAGGAAACTACGCCACCTTCAGGCCCGACCTGTAGCAGATCTGCCGGGTAGTCGCGGTCGTTACACCCCGGGACGTTCGGACCGGGTCGCCGGCGTCCACCGGGCGCGGCGGCGCGCGCCCGCCGCCTGCACCTGGTCGCGGCCGAGCCGCTTCGCCTCGTACAGCGCCGAGTCCGCCGCCGCGAGCAGCCCGGACACGGTGTCCTCGGCGACCTCCGGCCACACCGCGATGCCGATGCTGACCGTGAGGCCCGCCACCACGCCGCCGTCGCCGTCGTCCACGAGGACCCGGTGGACCTCCGCGCGCACCCGCTCGGCGATCGCGGTCGCTTCCTCGTGGTCCACGCCGGGCAGCAGCACGGCGAACTCCTCGCCGCCGAAGCGGCCCACCGCGTCGCCCCGCCGGACCGCGCTCTCCAACGCCGCCGCGATGCGCCGCAGCACGAGGTCGCCGGTCTGGTGGCCGTGCGTGTCGTTGATGTCCTTGAAGTGGTCGACGTCGATCATGAACAGGCCGACCCGCGCGCCGGGCGGCTGCTGACGGGTGCGCTGCAGCTCCAAGGTCGCCTGCAGGTGCCAGGCCTCGGCGTTGAGCAGGCCGGTCTTGGTGTCCGTGCGGGCGGCCAGCTCCAGCTGGTGGATGAGCACGGTGCGGTGCAGGGCGACGGCCGCGACGACCATCGGCAGCGCGAACCCGGGCCACCACGCCACGGCGAGGGCGACGAAGCCGCCCAGCGCGAGCTGGCCCGCTTCGAGCAGGTTGTCCGCGCCGCTGCCGAGGGCGTCCTTCACCGAGCGTGGCCGGACGGTCAGCAGGATCACCGCGGCCACCAGGGCGGTGTTGACCAGCCACTGCGCCGCGCCCGCGCCGACCAGGCCGACGAGGTCGAGCGGGCCGTCGGGCCGCCCGGCGCCGAGGTTCGCGCGCAGCCCGGTGACGCCCGCCACGGTGCTCGCGGCGAGCGTGGCCAGCACCATCATCGACGTGGTGAACACGTTGCGGTGCGGTGGGCGTGAGGCGTCCCAGCGGCCGACGACCCACCAGCGGTGCGCGTACATCAGCACGACGAGCGCGACGGCGAGCGAGGGCGGCAGCACGAGGGCGCCGGCCAGGATCCAGATGCTGCACAGGTCGACGTGCGGCAGGTGGCTGTGGTCGCGGCGGATGCGCTCGATCCAGCGCGAGCAGTGCAGGTGCAGCGCGGCGCAGCCGGCCAGGACGGCGAACGCGGTCCACGAGTCGGCGGGCACCGGCCACGCGGTCGTGGCGGCGAGCGCGAGGACGGCGAGCAGATCCACCGACAGCACGTACACCAGGGCCCGCTTGGGCAGGGACCATAGTGACCAGCGTCGATCGCCCGACGACGTCGAACCCGCTCTGCCCATGGTTCCTCACGACTGTCTACCCCGGACCGTCATGGCGTCCGGACGGAGGGTCACAGTAATGGTGACCTGTGTCGATGTCAGCCGCTACCGGGGTGACCAGGACCACTGGAGGTGATCGCGGTGCGCGACAAGATCTGGTGAAGCCCGCCGGTCGTAGCCGTGTCGAGACGGAGGCGAGGTGTCCTCGTGCGCGACAAGATCTGGTGATCCCCCTGATGCCGCCGTTCCCGCTGCCCGCCACGTCGAGGGGAGGTGCGCCGCCATGCGCGACAAGATCTGGTGAAGACGGGTTCCCCCGAGGGTGACCGACACCTACCGAGGCCACGCGCGGGCCGCGGCGAGCACTCCGACTCCCGCGGCCGGCGCGCTCACCCGATGCGCGCCCGGACCAGCCACAGGCACGCCGTCGCGACGCCGAGGCCGCTGAGCACGAGCGTCGCCCGCGGGCCCACGGCGTCGCCGAGCAGGCCGCCCACCAGCGCACCGGCGGGCGCGGTGCCCCAGACCGCCGTGCGGATGGTCGCGTTGACGCGCCCGTGCAGGGCGGCGGGCGTGGCCTCGTACCGCACCGGCACCTGGTGCACGTTGTAGACCTGCAGCGCGAACCACATCACCGCCACCGCGCCGATCACCAGCTGGTCCACCGCGACCGCGGCCTGCCCCGCGCCGGTGACCAGGATCGCGACGACCATCGTCCGCCGCCTGCCCCACCACCCGCCCAAGCGGGCCGCGACGAGCGCGCCGACCAGCCCGCCGACCGCGCCCGCGGACAACGTCAGCCCTGCTTGGGCCGCCGACAGGCCCAACGCCGAGACCAGGTGCAGCAGCACCAGGACGGTGAAGGCGTTGAACCAGAAGACCTGCGTCGCCGTGCACAGCGTGACCCGCCGCAGCCCCTGGTGGGCGAACACCGCCCGCACCCCGGCCCACATCCCGGCCCGCGCCTGCGGCCGTTCGACCACCCGGACCCACACCAACGTCACCGCCGCGACCAGGAAGCTGACCGCGTCGGCCACCAACGCGCCCGCCGCCGTGACCGCGCCGACCAGCCACCCGCCCAACGCGGGCCCGGCCACCTGCGCCGTCGCCTGCCCCACCTCCACGACACCTTGGGCGCGCGTCAACTCCCCCGCGGGCACCACCATCGGCACCAACGCCAACCCGGCGATGTCCCCGAACACGGCGAACGTCCCCGCCACGGCCGCCACCACGGCCAACAACCCGACCGACAACACCCCGAGCCCGGCCGCCACCGGCACGACCGCCAGGCTCACCGCCTGCCCGACGGCGCACACCCCGGCCACCACCCGCCTCGGCAACCGGTCGACCCACACCCCGGCCGGCAACCCGAACAGGAGGTACGGCAACCGCCCGCACGCGGTCACCACCCCGATCCCCCAAGGCCCCGCGCCCAACGCCAGCGCCGCCACCAACGGCACCGCGACCACCGTCACCTGCGACCCGACGAGGGACACGGACTGCCCGGCCCACAACAACAGGAACGACCGGTTGCGCCACAGCACGGTCAGGCGACCGCCGCGGGCGCCACGCGGGACCACGCGGTGGTGGCGGTGAGGGCCAGGACGGCGCCCGCGACGCCCGCCACGGCGATCGCGGTGGTCGGCGAGCCCGTCGCGGACGCCAGCAGGCCGCCCGCCGCGACGCCGATGCCCTGCGCGGCGACCAGGCCGCTGCGGGCGAAGCCCAACGCCTGGCCGCGCTGCTCGTCCGGCACCAGGCGCACGAACGTCGCGCCGGCCGTCACCTGGTACGCGCTGAACACGCCGCTCACCGCGAGCAACGCCACCGCGCCGACGAGGCCCGGCGCGAACAGGTACCCGACCAGCGGCAACGCGGTGGCGACGGCGAGCAGCCCGAGCGCCCGCACCCGCACCGACGCGGGCAGCAAGCGCAGCAGCACCGTGCCGAGGACCATCCCGGCCGGGTCCGCGGCCAGCAGCAGGCCGACACCCGCCGCACCCGCGCCGACCTCAGCCGAGAACGGCGCGGCCAGCCCTTCCGGCACCACCGTGAACAGCGCCAGCCACCCCAGGCCGACCAGCAGCCGCAGCCGCCGGTCCCGCCACACCAGCGCCGCGCCGGCCCGGATCCGCACGCGCGCGGCGGGCACGGACGCCGGGGCCGGCCGGTGGCGCAGGCCGAACCGCAGCACCAACGCCGACACCGCGAACGTCACCCCGTCGGCGAGCAGCGCGCCGGACGTGCCCAGCCACGCCACCACCAGCCCGCCGCCGACGAACCCCAGCAGCAGCCCCGCCTGGTGGGTGATCAGGTGCACCGACTGGCCGGCCTCGTACTTCCCGCCCAGCACGGACGGCAGCAGCGCGCCCTGCGCGGCGGCGAACGGCGGCTCGGCCAGCTGCGACAGCACCAGCAGCGCCGCCACCACCGGCAGCGGCACGCCCGGCACCGCCATCACGGCCAGCAGCACGGCCCGCACCGCGTCGGCGACCACCATCACGGTCCGCCGCGGGTACCGGTCCGCCAGCCCCGTCAGCAGCACCCCGGACACCAGCGCGGGCAGCATCGTCAACGCGTAGGTCAGCGCCGTCCACGCCGCGGACCCGGTGCGCTGGAACACCAGCACCGACAACGCCACCCTGGCCAGCTGGTCGCCGACGGTCGAGAGCACCGCGGCCGACCACAACACCCGGAACTCCGGCACCGCGAACACCGCGCGGAACCCCGTGCCACCGACCACCCGCTCCCCCGATCCGGCCGCGACCGATGAGTTTCCCGGGCCGGCCCCGTCACAACTTGTGCGGCGTGCGACCGGCACGTCACCGTACAAGCCCGGAGGGTGACCATGAGCGAGGTTGCGCAGATGACCGTCGACTTCACGCGCGAGGCCGAGCGGTGCCGGCACGAGCTGCGGGTGCACTGCTACCGGCTGCTCGGCTCGTTCGACGAGGCGGAGGACCTCGTGCAGGAGACGTTCCTCAAGGCGTGGCGCGCCAGGGACACCTTCGAGGGACGGTCGTCGTTCCGCGCCTGGCTGTACCGGATCGCCACGAACGCGTGCTTCGACGTGATCGACCGGCGTCCCGCGATCGGCGTGACCGACGAGCTGCCGACGGCCGACGTGCCGTGGCTGCAGCCGTTCCCGGACGCCCTGCTGGACGCCGAGCCGGACGCGGAGGTGGTCGCGCGGGAGACGATCGAGCTGGCGTTCCTGGCCGCCGTGCAGCACCTGCCGGCCAGGCAGCGGGCGGTGCTGGTGCTGCGGGACGTGCTGGGCTGGCCGGCGAGCGAGACGGCGGCGTTGCTGGAGGACACCGTGCCCGCGGTGAACAGCGCGCTGCAACGCGCCCGCGTCACGATGCGCAAGCACCTGCCGCAACGGCGTGCCGACTGGTCGGGCGAGCCGAACCCGCGGGAGAAGGCGGTGGTCCGCAAGTTCGTCGAGGCCACCGAGCGCTGCGACATGGCGTTGCTGGCCTCGGCGTTGCGCGAGGACGTCACGTGGACGATGCCGCCGCAGCCGGAGTGGCAGTCCGGCCGCGACGCCGTCATGGAGATCTGCGCGTCGGTGATGGTGGGCCCGGAGGCGTTCGGCGAGTGGAAGGTGGTCGAGACCCGGGCCAACCGGCAGCCCGCGCTGGCCAACTACGCCCGCAAGCCCGGCGAAGAGCACTTCCGGCCGGTCGCGCTGGACGTGCTGCGGATCGAGGGCGACGAGGTCGTGGAGATCGTCACGTTCCCGTCGGACCGGTTCGCGCTCTTCAGCCTGCCCACGGCGCTGTGAGCTTCGACGTCCGGCTGGTGACCGTGGCGGACGCCTGCCCGTACGACCCGCTCCAGTGGCGGGACGCGCTGGTGATCGTGCTCGGCGGCACGCTCGACCTGGACGGCGAGCTGTTCGGGGAGGGCTCGGTGCTGGCGTTGGCCGGGCTGCCGCTGCGGGTCCTGCGCGGGCACGGCGGGCGGCCCGCCGTGCTCGCCGCGGTGACCCGGTCAACTCCCCGCGAACACGCCGCGGGCGAGGGCGACGAGCTCGGGCGGCGCCGTCTCGGGGGAACCGGCCTCGTAGGGCGGCTGGGGGTCGTACTCGATGACCAGCTGGGTGAACCGGGCCCGCTCGTCACCCCAGATCCGGCCGACGAGGGTGAGCGCCAGGTCGATCCCGGCGGACACACCGGCGCCGGTGACGACGGACCCGTCGACGACCACCCGTTCGGTGCTGACCACCGCGCCGCGGGCGGCCAGCTCGTCGCGCAACGCCCAGTGCGTGGTCGCCGGACGGCCGTCGAGGATGCCCGCCTGCGCCAGCAACGTCGACCCGCTGCACACCGACGTGGTCCAGGTCGCGGTCGGGTGCGCCACCCGCAGCCACCGCGCGACCACCCCTTCCGCCAGCACCTCCGCCCAGCCACCGCCGCCGGGCACCACGATCACGTCGGCGCGGTCCAGCTCGGCGAACGTCGTCGTCGGCACGATCGTCAGCCCGGCGTCGGTGACCACCGGGTCGAGCGAGGCGGCGACGAAGTGCGCGGTCACCTCCGGCTGGTGGCCGAGCACCTCGTACGGCCCCACCAGGTCCAGCGCGGTCATCCGCGGGTAGAGCACGAAAGCCACGTCCATCTTGGTCCCCCTTGTCGTCATGCCGCACCGGTGGTGCGGAACCTGTCGCGGTAACCGCCCGGCGTCACGCCGAGCACCCGCAGGAAAGCCCGGCGCAACGTCTCCGCCGAGCCGAAACCCGTGCGCCTGGCGACGACGTCCAGCCCTTCGTCGCCCGACTCCAGCAGCCCGGCCGCCGCCTCGACCCGGACCCGTTCGACGTACCGGGCGGGTGACACGCCGACCCGGCGCGGGAACACGCGGGCGAAGTGCCGCGCGCTCATCGCGGCGTGCCGCGCCATGCCCTCGACCGTCCAGCCGGCCGCCGGGTCGTCGGCGATCGCGTCCAGCACGGCCCGCAGCCCCGGTTCCCGCACCGGCGGCACCCGTGACCGCACGCTGAACTGCGACTGGCCGCCGGGACGTTGCAGGAACACCACCATCCAGCGGGCGACCAGCCGGGCCAGCGCGGCGTCGTGGTCGCGTTCCACCAGCGCCAGCGCGAGGTCGATGCCCGCGGTGACGCCGGCGGAGGTGACCAGCCGCCCGTCCTGCACGTAGATCGCGTCCGGCACCACGTCCACCGACGGGTGGTCGGCCGCGAGCCGGTCGCAGAACGCCCAGTGCGTCGTGGCCCGGGCGCCGTCCAGCAGCCCGGCCGCCGCCAGCACGAACGCGCCCGTGCAGACGCTGCCCACCCGCCGCGCGCCGCCCGCGACCCGCCGCAGGTGGTGCAGCAGTTCGGCGTCACAGGCCGCGTCGGCGAACGTGAAGCCGCCGACCACGAGGACCGTGTCCACCCCTCCGGACACGTCCCGCAGGTCCTCGGCCTCCATCCGCAACCCGCCGGTCACCTCGAACCCGCCACCGATCCCGGCCAGCCGCACGCGGTAGCCGCCACGAGCCTGAGGGGCCCGTTGTCGCGGCTCACCGGCAGGCTCCCGGTCCGCCTCGCGCGGCCCGTCGTCGGCACGCAGTCGGTCGATGCCCCACGCCCGGTCGATCCCGCGCGACCGGTCGGACTTGTGCGGCCGGTCGGCCTCGCGCGGCGGGTCGGTCTCGTGCCGCCGGTCGACCTCGCGCGCCCGGTCGGCGCCGCACGCCCGGTTCGCGCCGGCGAACACGTCCGCCGGACCCGCGATGTCGGTCAGCGCCGCACCGTCGTACCCGACCACCAGGACCTCGCGTTCCACGATCCCCACCCTCCCCACCTCCCGGGACGGCGGCAACGACCGGCGACCCTCGATTCCCGCCACGCTACGTTCACCCGCGTGCTGAGGATCGAGATCGAGGGCGAGCCGCCGACCGTCGACCACTTCGTGCCCGGCCTGCTGGCCAACTACGGGCACTTCACCGCCATGCAGGTCCGCGACCGCCGGGTGAAGGGCCTGGACCTGCACCTTCGCCGCCTCGACCAGGCCAACCAAGAGCTGTACGGCACGCCGTTGGACGGCGACCGGGTCCGCGCCCTGATCTCGCACGCGCTGGCCGACGACGTCCGTGACGCGGCCGTCCGGGTCGTCGTGTTCGGCTTGGACGCGCCGACGGTGATGGTCGTGGTGCGCCCGCCTGCCACTCCCCCGCCGACGCCGCAGCGCCTGATGCCGGTCGACTACACGCGCCCGCTGCCGCACATCAAGCACCTCGGCGGCTTCGGCCAACTCCACCACGGGCGGCGCGCCGTCCGGGCCGGCTACGACGACGCGCTGCTCACCGCCGACGGCGTCGTGGTGGAGGGCGCGATCGCCAACATCGCGTTCTTCGACGACGGTGACGGCGTGGTGTGGCCGCGGGCGGACTGGCTGCACGGCATCACGATGCAGCTGCTGGAACGGGAGCTGCCGTCGCGGCGCGAGGTGGTGCGGCTGGCCGACGTGGGCCGCTACCGGGGCGCGTTCCTGACCAACTCGATCGGCGTGGTCGCGGTGTCGCGCATCGACGACGTGGAGCTCGCCGTGGACGCCGAGGCGCTCGCCCGCGTCCAGGCCGCCTACGACGCGATCACCGCCGACCCCGTTTGAGTAGATCCACCGATGCCCGCCGCATCCCGGTCACGAGAGCGTGTGCGCATGATCGACTACCGGGTTCCCGTGCAGATCGCCGTGGTGTGGCTCGTCATGGGGCTGTCCGCGGCCTTCGTCGGCTGGCTGGTGCTGGTCGGGTTCTTCCTGCAGAGCGCCGTGCTGGTCGTGATCGGCATGGCCGGCCCGTTCGCCATGGCGTACCTGATCGGCACGTTCACCCCCCGCGGCAGCCCGCTGACGGCCAAGCCGCTGCCCCGGCTCGGCTGGGCGGCGCTGGTGACCGCGTTCGGGCTGGTCGGCGCCGTGTTCTACAACGCCGTGCTGGAGTCGAGCGAACCCTCCGAACCCGCGTCGTGGCTCGCGCTGCCCGCGCTCGGCGTGCCGTTCGCGCTGGTCGCGGCGATGCTGGCGCACGGCCTCGTGGTCCGGCTCGTCGCCGGCGGGGTGACCGTCGCCGCCGTGGCGTTCGGCATCTGGCTGCCCACCACGATGCCCGGCGACGACGCCGCGTCCCGCATCGCGCACGCCGACCTGCCCGGCGGCGTGCTGCTGATCGCCACGCCGGAGGGCTACCAGTTCCCCCGGCTGACCGTCTCCGACGGCCGGGCCACCCTGGACTACAGCCGGTCCGGCGACGGCGGCGAGCTGCACGCGTTCCCCCGGCTCGTGGTGCGGCCCGCCACCGCGGGGACGACGGAGCCGGAGTACCGGCCGGACCAGGTCGACCACGTGTTCGTGCGGCGGATCGGCGAGGTGGAGGCGGTCGCCGTGGTGACGAAGAGGGCCGACGTCGAGGCGGTGCGCGAGTTCGTGCTGTCCGTGCGGCCCGCGACCGACGAGGAGGTCAAGCGCCTCCTGCCGGTGGCGCCCGACCGGCGTGACCGCGACGTGCTCCGGCGCTTCGCGAACACGTGGACCCGGCTGTTCTGAGGGGCGATCAGACCGCGGGCGGCCGGTCCTCGTACGGCGTGGACAGCACGACCGTGGTGCGGGTGGACACGTTCGCCACCTCGCGGATCTGCCTGAGCAGCTCCTCCAGCGCGTGCGGCGACGCCACCCGCACCCGCAGCACGTACGAGGCGTCGCCGGCGACGGAGTAGCACGCCTCGATCTGCGGCAGGTGCTCCAGCCGCTTCGGGTAGTCGTCCGGAGCCGCGGGGTCGATCGGGGTCAGGGAGATGAACGCGGTCAGCGGCAGGCCGACCTCGTCGCCGTCCAGCCGCGCCGCGTAGCCCCGCACCACGCCGCGCTGCTCCAGCCGCCGCACCCGCTGGTGCACGGCGGACACGCTCAGCCCGACCCGTTCGGCGAGGTCGGTGAAGCTGCACCGGCCGTCCGCGGCCAGTTCGCGCAGGATCGCCCGGTCGATCGGCTCCAGGTTCGTCACGTGGGCAACACCACCAGCTCGTGCGGTCGGTTGTTGACGCTCTCCACGCCGTCGGCGGTGGCGATCACGATGTCCTCGATCCGCGCGCCCCACCGCCCGGGCAGGTAGATGCCGGGTTCGACGCTGAACGCCATGCCCGGCTCGAGCGGCAGGTCGTTGCCGCCGACGATGTAGGGGTCCTCGTGCACGTCCAGCCCGATGCCGTGGCCCGTGCGGTGGACGAAGTACTCGCCGAAACCCGCGTCGGCGATGACGTCGCGCGCGGCGGCGTCCACCGCTTCGCAGGTGACTCCGGGCCGCACCGCGTCGACGGCGGCCTGCTGGGCGGCCTGGAGCACGCCGTAGGTCCGCCACACGTCGGCGTCGCGCGGCTCGCCGAGCACGTAGGTGCGGGTGGAGTCGGAGTTGTAGCCCTCGGCCAGCGGTCCGCCGATGTCGACCACCACCACGTCACCGGCCTCGATCACCCGGTCGGACACGTCGTGGTGCGGTGACGCGCCGTTCGGGCCCGAGGCGACGATGACGAACTCGGCCAGGGCGTGGCCCTCGGCGACGATCGCGGCGGCGATGTCGGCGCCCACCTCGGCCTCCGTGCGGCCGGGGCGCAGCCACTCGGCCATGCGCGCGTGCACCCGGTCGATCGCCGCGCCCGCCTTGCGCAACGCGGCCACCTCGGTGTCGTCCTTGCGCATCCGCAACTCTCGCAACACCGGCCCGGCCAGCACCTGGTCGGCGCTGACCGCGTCCCGCAACCGCAGGGTGTGCAGCGCCGGCATCATGTCGGAGACCGCCGTCCGGTTCCCCTTCAACGCCCGCTTGACCAGGGCGTACGGGTCCTCGCCGTCCACCCACGTGGCGACTTCCACGCCGAGCTCGTCGGTGGGGACGTCCGCGTAACCCGGATGCTCCAACTTGGGCACCACCAACACGGGGACACCACCGACCGGCACCACCAAACAGGTCAACCGCTCGAACGACGTGCCGCCGGCTCCGATGAGGTAGCGCAGGTCCGAGCCGGGCGCGACGAGCAACGCGTCCACGCCCGCGACGGCGGCGGCAGCGGTAGCCCGGTCGAGGCGCGCGCGCAGGGCGTCCACGTCGACGGGCCCAACATGGGTCGACATGCAGGGAAGCCTAGTGGTGCGGAGCCCGTCCTACGCCACAAGCCACTGCACCACGAGCCCTATCCCTCGATCGGGGCAGCACCCCCACCTACCTGCCATTTCCCACCCACCTCCTCCACGACCGGGTGATCATCGAAAAGGCCATGAAAAATAACGCCGTTTCCAACCCTTCAAAACGTCGGTTGAAACAATGAGGCCCGCCGCAACCACCCCCATGCCCCAACCCCTCCACCCCGCCCTACCCTTCCGCACACCTACCTCCCCTCCCACACATCAGCCCTCCCCTCCCACACATCAGCCCCTCGCCCTCGCATAAGACCCGAGAGCTGAACTTGACCCGAGTGCTGGACTTGACCCGAAGACGGAACCAGACCCGAGGACTGAACTGCACCTGGCGACCGGGTTATCCACAGGGACGGCCCGAGCGGTCTGCGATGTCGGTGGTCTCTGGCAAGCTGTCCCAGGTGAGCAACCCGCTGGTCCTGATGGACGCCGCCAGCCTGTACTTCCGGGCGTTCTACGCGCTGCCCGAGTCGATGACCGCACCGGACGGCACACCGGTGAACGCGGTGCGCGGGTTCGTCGACACGATCGCGAAGGTCATCACCGACCGGAAGGCGAGCCGCCTGGTCGCCTGCCTGGACGCCGACTGGCGCCCGGAGTTCCGCGTCGCCGCGCTCCCGTCCTACAAGGCGCACCGCGTAGCCGAGGGCGCCGCCGACGGCGAGGAAGAGGTGCCCGACACCCTCACCCCGCAGGTGCCGATCATCCTCGACGTGCTGGACGCGGTGGGCATCGCGACCGCCGAGGCCGCCGCCTACGAGGCCGACGACGTCATCGGCACCCTCGCCGCCCGCGAGACCGCCGACCCGGTCGAAGTGATCACCGGCGACCGCGACCTCTTCCAGGTCGTGCGCGACGAGCCGACCCCGGTGCGAGTCCTCTACCTCGGCCGCGGGTGGGCGAAGGCCGAGTTGCTCGGCCCGGTGGAGTTGGCCGCCAAGTACGCACTGCCGGTGCACGACGCCGGGCGCGCGTACGCCGGGATGGCCGTGCTGCGCGGCGACCCGTCCGACGGCCTGCCCGGCGTGGCCGGCATCGGCGAGAAGACGGCGGCGAAGCTGATCAGCGAGTTCGGTTCGCTGCAAGCCGTCCTCGACGCCGTGCACGACGGCCGCGACCGCAAACTGACCACCCGCGCCCGCACCGCGCTGCTCAACGCCCAGGACTACCTTGCGGTCGCACCGACCGTGGTCAACGTGGCGACCGACGCCAAGATCGTCATGGACCGCCCGGACGTCGTGCCCGCGGCACCCGCCGACCCCGACCGCGTCGCCGAGCTGACCCGGCGTTGGGGACTCGGCAGCTCGTTGCCGAGGCTGCTGTCGGCGTTGGAGCGCCGCTAGCCGCGCCAGGCCCAACCGCCCGCCGCCGCCCACCCGCCGCCGCCCGCCAGGCCCGACCGTCCGCCAGTCGCCGGCCGCCGCCGCTGGCCGCCCAGTCGCCGACCACCCGCCGCTGGCCGCCGGTCGCGAGCGCCAGCGGCGAGCTGCCACGGACAGATCGCCGGCTCCGGTCGGCCGGACGCGGCTGCTCGAAGTGGCTGCGGGTTTGCCGGAGGCGGCTGGCGGTGGTGGTAGCCGGGCTGTGCGGCTGGCGGTGGTGGCTGGCGGTGGTGGTGACTGGGCTGCGCGGCTGGCGGTGGCGGGGGCGGGTTGCTGGCGGCGTCGGTGAGGGCGGTGCGGCGGAGGTCGGGAGGCGCTGCGCGAGGGCGGCGGGGTGAGGTTGGGAGAAGGTGGGGTTAGAAGAAGGTGCCGCTCCACGGTGGGGTGGAGACCCGGAACAGGGCGTCGGCGCGGGCGGGGGCGTTGGGGGTGACGACGTCCAGGCGGCGGGTGGCGGCGAGCGTTGTGAACGACACGTCGCCCAGGTAGGTGGAACCGAGCACGTCGACGTCCAGCACCAGCTCGGGCGCGTCGTCGACCCGCGTCACGCCGTCCGCCGCGACGCGGTACGAACCCGCGTTCTCCGGCAGGTAGGCGTCGCGCACGCCGATCACCACCGGCTCGGCCTGGCGGTACGTTCGCGCCGACAGGGCGGCCGGGACGTCGAGCAGGCGCAGCCACGTCTCGTCGGTCTCCGAGGCCACCCGGCACGCGCGCCGGTCGCCCAGCAGCCACTCCACCGGCTCGTCCACCGGCCGACCGGCCGCCGACACCTCCACCACCAGGTCGACGCCGAGCACGAACAGCCACAGGTCGGCCCACGCCTCGGCGTCGCGCGCCCACAGGTCCAGGACCATCAGCGTGGTCGGCCTCTCCTCGCTCGAGTCGTGCCTGCCGGGCTCGACCTTGAACGCCACGTAGCCGTCGTCACCGGCCGCGCCCGAGCGCACCGCGAACTTGATGTTCTCGTCGGCCGCCACGCGCCGGACGTTCAGGCTCCACCACGCGGGCCACCGGGCGATCGTGCCCGCACGCCCCGGCGACAGCTCGTCGAACAGCCCGCGCGCGATCCGCTCCCCCGCCTCACCCTCGACCAGCCGCACCCGACCGACCGGGCGCGTGCGCGGGGCGGCCTGGCGCCGGTCGATGCGCAGGTTCCGGTACCTGGTGGCGACGCCGTAGCCGTACCGGCCGTAGATGGCGGTCTCCGACGCGCGCAAGGTGGCGATCACGTCGCCGCCCGACCGCAGCGCCCGCAGCTGCGCCCGCTGCAACGCGCTCAGCACACCGCGGCGCGTCCAGTCCGCCCGCACCCCGACCCGGCTCACGGCGGCGTGCGGCAAAACGGCCCCGCCCGGCACGGCCAGCCGGGACGGGAACGACTGCACCGTGCCGATCATCTCCCCGTCGCCGAACGCGCCGAACACGCGCCCCTCGTCGTACGACTCTTGCGCGAACTTCCACTGGTCGTCGGGGGCGGGCGCGTGGTGCAGCGTGCCGCGGAACAGGGTGTGCGCGGTCCGGTACTGGGAGTCGTCCAGCACCCGGATGTCGTAATCGGTCACCTCCGCATGGTGCCTCAGAGGTCACTCGCATTGCTAACGAGATTCACCGCGCCAAGCCAACGAGGCGCGAAAGCCGCGAGGCCACCCCCGCGTCGACAGCGGGAGTGGCCTCGGGGCAACGGAGCGGGAGGTCAGCCGGCGGGCTGGCCGACCTCGTACTCGCCGTCCTCGGTCTTCACGGTGATCTTGACCGTCTTGTCCTTGCCGCCGACCTTCACCTTGCACTCGAAGGTCGTGTTCGGCTTGACCTCCTGCTCGGCCGGGCAGGTCGCACCCTCCACGTCGGAGATCTTGTAGTCGTCCTTCAGCACGCCGACGACACCGTTCTGCACGGCGGTCTGGTCGAAGACCTTGGTGTTGAAGAACCCTGGCGCGACGAAACCGGTGATGCCGACGGCCGCGACCACCAGCACGACCAGCGCGACCACGACCCACAGCACGGCGCTGGACTTCTTCGGCGGCTGCTGGCCGTACTGCCCCGGCTGACCGAACTGACCAGGCCCCTGCCCGAACTGGCCGGGCTGACCCGGCTGGCCGAACTGGCCGGGCTGCCCGTACTGACCCTGCTGCGGCTGCCCGTACGGGTTCGACTGCGGGTTGTTCGGGTCGTACCCGGCGGGGTACTGCTGCGTGTACGGCTGCTGGCCCGGTTGCTGCCCCCACTGCTGCTGTTGCTGCTGCTGCGAGGGGTCCGGCTGCCCGTAGGGATTGGGCTGCTGAGCGGGGAAACCACCCGACGGCGTGCCCGGGTACCCACCACCGTAGGGCTGTTGCTGCTGGCCCCACTGCGGCTGCGGGTCGTTCCCTCCGGACGGTCCGTACGGACTGGTCATGCTCGGCCTCCGACGGTCGGTCTGGACAAGGTCGGTCTGCAAACGATCTGGACAAGCTGTTCAAGGCTTGCGGGCGCGATCAAACCACAGCCACCCGCACGGTACCCACCCGCCCCGCAAAGCTTTGTCAAACGGTGGCCATCGCCACCACCCCGCGGCGCAACGCGTCCACCGCCTTGCGCGCGGCGGCGCCCACCGGATCACCGCCGCCGACGACGTCCCGGATCTGGTCCAGGAAGTCGATCACCTGCCGGCACCACCGCACGAAGTCGCCCGCGCCGAGCTCGGCGCCGTTCTCCTCCGCCGCGGACAGCACCTTCTCCAACGACTCGCCGCGCGCCCACCGGTACACCGCCCACGCGAAACCCGGGTCGGGCTGCCGGGTCCGGTCGAGCCGGTGCCTGCGCTCGTCGTCCTCCAGCTCCGCCCACAGCCGCGCGGTCGCGGTCAGCGCGTCCGCCACCTTGCCCGGTGGCAGCCTGGCTTCCAGCGGACCGTCCCGGCGCGCCTCGTACACCAGCGCCGACACGACGGCGGCGAGTTCGGCCGGGTCGAGGTCGCGCCACACGCCGTGCCGCAGGCATTCGGCGGCCAGCAGGTCGGACTCGCTGTAGAGCCTGGTCAGCCGCTTGCCGTGCTCGGTGACCTCCTCGCCGGGCCCGTTCTCGTCGGCGTGCAGGTAGCCGCGTTCGCGCAGCAGGCCGCGGATCCGGTCGAACTCGCGCGCCAACGAGTGCGTGGTGGCGGCGACCTTGCGCTCGACCTGCTCGGTCTCGGCCAGCAGCCGGTGGTACCGCTCGCCCCAGCGGGCGTGCTCCTCGCGCTTCTCGCAGCCGTGGCAGGGGTGCGCGCGCAAGGCCCGCCGCAACGTGGCCAGTTCCGCGTCGTCGTCCGCCGTCGAACGGCGCTTGCGCATGGCCGGCGCGACGATCCCGGTGGCGCGCAACGACGCCGCCAGGTCGCGCCGCGACTTCGGCGAGCGCGTGTCGACCTGCTTCGGCAGCCGCATCTTGCCGAGCACTTCCACGGGCATGGGGAAGTCCGCCGACGACAGCCGGCCGGCCCACCGGTCCTCGGTCACGACGAACGGCCGCGCCTCGCCGAGCGGTTCGAGCCCCGGGTCGATCACGACGGCCAGCCCGGACCGGCGCCCGGACGGCACCGCGATCACGTCACCCTTGCGCAGCCGCTCCAGCGACTGCGCCGCCTCGGCCCGCTTCGCGGAGGTGTTCTGGCGCGCCAACGCCTTCTCCCGCTCGGCGACCCGGCGGCGCAGCGACGCGTACTCGGTGAAGTCTCCGAGGTGGCACGTCATCGCCTCGGCGTAGCCGCCGAGCGCTTCGCGGTTGCGCTCGATCCGCCGGGCCAGCCCGACCACCGACCGGTCGGCCTGGAACTGGGCGAAGGACTGCTCCAGGATCTCCCGGGCCGCCGCGGCGCCGAGCTGGTTCACCAGGTTGACGGCCATGTTGTAGCCGGGGCGGAACGACGAGCGCAGCGGGTACGTGCGGGTGGACGCGAGGCCGCCGACGGCCTTCGGGTCGACGCCGGGCTGCCACACCACCACGGCGTGGCCCTCGACGTCGATGCCGCGCCGCCCCGCGCGGCCGGTGAGCTGCGTGTACTCGCCGGGGGTGAGGTCGACGTGCGCTTCGCCGTTGTACTTGACGAGCTTCTCCAGCACGACGGTGCGCGCGGGCATGTTGATGCCGAGCGCCAGCGTCTCGGTGGCGAACACGACCTTCACGAGGCCGCGGACGAACAGCTCCTCCACGGTCTCCTTGAACGCGGGCAGCAGGCCGGCGTGGTGGCTGGCGATGCCGCGTTCGAGGGCCTCGCGCCACTCCCAGTAGCCCAGCACCATCAGGTCGCCCTGCGGCAGGTCCTTGGTCTTCTCCTCGATGACCTCGCGGATCTGCTCGACCTCGTCGTTGGAGTTGAGCCGCAGCCCGGCCCGCACGCACTGGAGGACGGCCGCGTCGCAGCCCGCCCGGCTGAACACGAAGTCGATGGCGGGCAGCAGGCCCGCGCCGTCGAGCCGCTGCACGATGTCGACCCGGGACGGCGGCTTGAACCCGGAGCCGCGCGGCGGACGGCCCCGCTGGTCCTTGTTGTTGCGGTTGCGGCTCCACGGCACGTGGAAGCGGGCCAGGTCGTCGGTGTGCCGCAGCAGCTGGGGGTTGATGCGGGTGTGCCCGTCGGGGGCCTCGCCGGCGAACAGGTCCATCATCCGGCCGCCCGCCATCATGTGCTGCCACAGCGGCACGGGCCGGTGCTCGTCGACGACGACGGTGGTGTCGCCGCGGACCTCGACGAGCCACTCGCCGAACTCCTCGGCGTTGCTGACGGTGGCGGACAGGCCGACGAGCCGCACGGACTCGGGCAGGTGCAGGATCACTTCCTCCCACACGGGGCCGCGGAACCGGTCGGCCAGGTAGTGGATCTCGTCCATGACCACGTAGGCGAGGGTCTTGAGGGTGGAGGAGCCCGCGTACAGCATGTTGCGCAGGACCTCGGTGGTCATCACGACGATCGGCGCGTCGCCGTTGACCGACGTGTCACCGGTGAGCAGGCCGACCTTCGCGGCGCCGTAGCGGGCGACCAGGTCGGCGTACTTCTGGTTGGACAGGGCCTTGATCGGCGTCGTGTAGAAGCACTTGCGGCCCTCGGTCAGGGCCAGGTGCACGGCGAACTCGCCGACGACCGTCTTGCCGGCGCCGGTGGGGGCGCAGACCAGCACGCCGTGCCCGTCTTCCAGCGCCTCGCAGGCGCGTTCCTGGAACGGGTCGAGTTCGAACGAGATGACCCCCAGGAAGTCGGCCAGCTTGGGCCGGGAGGAGCGGCGGCGGAAGTCCGCGTACGAGTCGGCTGGAGACCGCGGAGTGCTTGACACCTGTCCAGGCTGTCATACGGGACCGACAAAATCGCTTCAGATCCGCAGCGGAACCCGGAACAGCGCCGCGACCGGGTCCGGGACGCTTCTTTTAATCAACACTGAAGCTATAAAGACCATGAATATGGACCATGGGGCAGACTCGGTAGCCGTGGAAGCGATCCCGTTGGCGGAGGGCGACCTCCGGTGGGTGTTCCCCGACCTGGTCGAGGTCGACCCGGTGCTCGCCGTGCTGAGGCTGGCCGAGGCGCGGATCGAGCGGTTGGCCGGCCACCTCGGCAGACCGGGCGCCGGGCTGGTGTTCGACCACCTGCCCGGCGCGCCCTACGCGGGGCTGTCGGCGCTCGCCGAGTTCGAGGAGGTGGCCTTCCTCGTGCACGTCTCGCTGCCGCGCGACCCGCACCGCAACGTGCTGCGACCGCCTCCGCCGTGGCAGGTGGAGGGTGAGATCTCGGTCCGCTGCGACGCGATCCGGGACTGCGGCAGGCACGAGATCGAGACCGTCGAGTCGGCGCACGGCACGCCGTTGGACGCCGCGGACGGGGTGCTGACCATCGCCGGCTGGCTGTTCGACCGGGGCACGACGGAGCCGCACGGCTCGTGGCGCAAGCGCGACGTGATCAGCCGGCACCGGTGACGGCGACGAGGGCGCCCGGGACGCACGTGGTGGTCAGCGGCACGCCGCCGAGCCGCTCGCCGTCGGCGTAGGCGACCCAGGTCGGCCCGGACAGCCGTGCGGAACGGGCCCGGAGCGTGCGCACGGCGGGGTGGTCCACGTGCCGGCCGGTGCGGAGGGTGGGCAGCATCCGCAGCAGGGTGCGGCGCGGCGTGGCGCGCACCACGGTCAGGTCGAACAGGCCGTCGCTCGTGGAGGCGTCCGGGCAGACCGGGATGCCGCCGCCGTAGCTGGTCGTGTTGCCGACCGCGACCAGCAGCGCGTCCAGTTCCAGCACGTCGTCCTCGGTCTCGACGACCAGCCGCTGCGGCCGCAGCGCCGCCAGCTCGGCCAGGATCGCCAGGTCGTAGCGGCGTGGTCCGGCGGGCCGGCGCATCGCGTTCGCGCGCTCGTTGACCGCGGAGTCGAAGCCCGCGCACAGCACGGTGGCGAACCAGGGGCCGTGCTCCACCCGTCCGAGGTCGAACCTGGTGCGGTGGCCCTCGCGCAACGCGGTCACCACGTCGTCCACGGAGGTCGTGCCGAGGGCCGCGGCCAGGTCGTTGCCGGTGCCGGCGGGCACCACGGCCAGCGCCGTCGCTGACTGCGCGCACGCCTGGACGGCCAGGTGCGCGCCGCCGTCGCCGCCGAGGACGACGAGCACGTCGACGCCGTCGGCCACCGCCCGGCGCGCGGCCTCGGCCGTGCCCTCGGCGCTGGACGCCACGTGCAGGTCGAGCCGGTCGACCACGCCGCGCAGCCGTTCCGCGACGGTGCCGGCCATGCGCGCGGCCCTGCCCCTGCCCGAGGTGGGGCACACCAGCAGGGCAGCCCGCGTTGACGTCGACATGGTCCGGCAGCCTACAAAGCCTTCACCGGATCGAGTGATCAGGTCACGTCGTCGTAGCGAACCTTGCCGGGCGGCGCCGGCGTCGGGTCGGGAGTGGGCACCGGTTCGGGTGACGGTTCCTCGACCGCCGACGGCGTGTAGTCGAACGGCGCGGCCTCGTCGTCCGCGAGGTCGTCCAGCCCCTCGGCCTTGCGCCTGCGCTCGACGCGCCGGTCGTGCACCCTGGCGATCTGGATCGCCAGCTCGAACAGCAGCACGAGCGCCACGGCCAGCGCGACCATGGAGATCGGGTCGGTGCCCGGGGTGGCGATCGCGGCGAAGATGAACAGGCCGAAGATGATGCCGCGCCGCCACTTGCGCAGCTTCTCGTAGCTGACCACGCCGACCTGGTTGAGCATCACCACGATCAGCGGCAGCTCGAAGCTCACGCCGAAGATCAGCAGCAGCGTCATGACGAAGCTGACGTACTCGCCGGCGGTGAGGGCGGTGATGAACTGCTCGTCACCGAAGCCGATCAGCACGGCCAGGCCCTGCGGCACGATGTAGAACGCCAGCGTGGCGCCCGCGACGAACAGCACCGACGCGCACGCCACGAAGACGATGGCGAAGCGCCGCTCCTTGGCGTACAGGCCCGGCGAGATGAACCGCCACACCTGGTAGAGCCACAGGGGCGCGGTCAGCGCCATGCCCGCGCCGGCACCGACCTTCAACCGGATCATGAAGGCCTCGAACGGCTTGGTCTGCAGCAGCTGGCAGCCCTTGCCCTCCTGGGTGAGGCGCAGGGTCTCCGGGATGCCGCAGTACGGGTCGATGACGATCGAGGCGAGGCTGGGCAGGCCGAAGGGGTACCAGCTCCACCAGATGAAACCGAAGATCGCACCGCCCGCGATGAACAGCAGCGCCAGACCCAGGCGGTGCCGGAGGTCGTAGAGGTGGTGCTTCAACGACATCGTGCCGTCCGGGTTGGCCCGACGACTCGTGATCTTGCGGCGCTCCCGGCGCTCGGCCCACCACCGGACCGGACTTGCCCCCACCGTGCGGACCGTCCTTAGGCTCTCGTCGACGCGGTTCTAGTTGGTGTTCTGCTTGTTCTGCAGGTTCTGCGCGGACTGCTCGATCGGCTGGGCCACCTGCGGCTGCGCCACGGGCTGGGCGACCTGCTGGGGCTGCGCGACCGGCTGCTGGGCCACCTGCGGCTGGGCGGGCGGCAGCTGCTGCGGCGCGGGCGCCTGCTGCGCCGTCGTCGTGCCCTGCTGCTGCGGGTCGTCCTCGCTGCGCAGGCCCTTCGTCTCGGCCTTGAGGATCTTCGCCGAACGACCGATCGAGCGCGCCATGTCGGGCAGCTTCTTCGCGCCGAAGAGCAGGATGATCACCACGGCGATGATGATCAGCTCGGTTGGTCCGAGGTTAGGCACGGTTGTCCTCCTGTCTCCCCCGGTCCACCGATGGTACGCGGGGCTTGCCCTCGCGGGCGTGATCCGGACGCCGTTCGGCGATGGCCACCCCGAGCGCGGCAGAGCGCGCCCGCAGCAGACCGACGCCGTCGCCGACCCTGTCACCCACCAGAGTGCTTGCGGCGCGGAAGCGACGCAAGGATCGGATGACTCGGACCGCGATCGGGACGAGCACCACCACCCCGAAGACGATCAGCACCAGGCTCGGCAAGTACGGCACGGCACCACCGTACTTGCCCTAGGTTGCCGGGAGGTGATCCGCCCGGCGCAACGCCGCCTCGGCCTGTCGGGCGACCTCGGCCACCAGGTCGGGCGGCTGCTCCACGTGCGCTTCGCCGCCCAACCCGAGCAGCAGCCGCACCATCCAGGCCGTGTCGGCGTACCGCATGAGCACCCTGGCGCGACCTTCGGGCAACTCGACCAGGCCGTCGGTCGGGTAGTACTCGGCCACCCAGCGGGCGTCCGGTTCGAGCACCAGCACGGCCGTGCGCTGCGACGGGTCCGGCTGGAACAACCCCTCCGACGTGTCGGTGGGCGTCGCGTGGGGCGGCGGGGCGGCGGGCTCGGCCAGCACGTCGACGGCGTCGATCCGGTCGAGGCGGAACAGCCGCACGCCGTCCGCCGCGCGGCACCAGGCCTCCAGGTAGCCGCGGCCCTCCACCAGCAGCATCCGCATCGGGTCCACGACCCGGGCGGTGATCTCGTCGCGCGAGGGCGTGTAGTAGCGCAGGTGCAGGGCACGGCCGCGGCGCACGCCGTCGGACACCGCGTCGCGCACGCGTGCCGTCTCCGGCGCTTCCCGCAGGGCCAGTCCCACGGCCACGCCGGCGGGCTGCGCCTGGCCGACGGCGGCCTCGATCTTGGCCACCGCCCGCTGCACCGCGTCCTGGTCGGCCACTCCGGGCGTCTCGACCAGCGCGCGCAGCGCCACGAGCAGCGACGTCGCCTCGGCGGCGGTCAGCCGCAGCGGGCGGCTCATGCCCGCGTCGAACGTGACGGTGACCGTCTCGCCCTCGAACGACAGGTCGATCAGGTCGCCCGGGCCGTAGCCGGGCAGGCCGCACATCCACAGCAGTTCGAGGTCCTTGCGGATCTGCTTGGGCGTGACCTCGAAGTCGGCGGCGACCTCGTCGATCGGGATGCCGGGCCGGGCCAGCAGGTAGGGCACGAGGGCGAGCAGCCGGGGCAGCCGGTCGGTGGCGGCGTTCACGCGCGCACCCCCGCCCCGCGCAGCGCGCCGAGCAGCTTCTCCCGCACGGTCTTGGCCAGCACTTCCGGTTCGAGCACCACCACGTCCGGGCCGAAGCCCGCGATCCACCCGGCGGCCGAGTCGGGGAACCTCAGCTCGATCTCCAGCACGTCGCCGGGCTCGCCGTCGAAGTCGCGCGCGCCGACGACCTTCGCCCGCCTGCGCACGCCCTGCGCCCGGCCCCGCGCGACCCACAGCTTGGCGGTGGCGGGCTGCTGGTCGGCGGCGGGCTGGTTGCGGACCACGAACGACAGCAGGTCGAACTGCTCGGGCGGCGCCACGGCGCCCGCCTTGCCGACCGCGCGGACGTCGCCGACGATGCGGGAGAGCCGGAAGCAGCGCGGCGCGTCGCGGTCGCGGTCGTGCCCGACGAGGTACCAGCGGCCGCGCCAGGCGACCACGCCCCACGGCTCGACGGTGCGGGTGCGCACCTCGACCGACACGGGGCGGCGGTAGTCGAACTCGACCACGCGCGCCTGCTGGACGGCGGCGAGCAGCGGCGGGAACGCGGGTTCGCTGGTGCGGACCTTCGGCTCGACCGGCACGTGCACGTCCTGGTCGACGTCGACGCCCGCGGCGCGGAGCTTGATGAGCGCGCCGTGCGCGGCGCCGGTGAACTGCGGCGAGTCCCAGAGCCGGGCGGCCAGCGCCACGGCGGCGGCCTCGTCGGGTTCGAGGTCGATGTCGCCGAGCTCGTAGTCCCGGCGGGCGATGCGGTACCCGTCGATCGCGTCGAAGCCGGTGCTGCGGCCGGTCTCCAGCGGCACGCCGAGGTCGCGCAGCTCGGTCTTGTCGCGTTCGAACATGCGGAAGAACGCCTCGTCCGTCGCGGCGTCGGCATAGCCGGGGACGATGGCGCGGATGCGCTCGGCGGTCAGGTACTGCCGGGTCGACAGCAGGCACAGCACCAGGTTGACGAGCCGTTCGGCACGTGCGATGGCCACACCGGAACCCTAACCCCGGACGAACGCCCGGTGACGCCATCCCCGCCCTGAACGCGGATGAATGGTCCGTTCAGCCGATTGCCGGGCCGGACGCCGCGGCCCGGCGGGGCGCCTCCCGGGCTCCGTTCCGCCCGGGAAGCGCCCCGTCCGCGCAGGTCACGGCCGCGGGCCGGTCAGCCGCCGGTCAGCCGCCGATCGCCGCGAGGCCCGCGCGGGCGAAGCGCTCGTCGAGGTCGCCGCTGGGGGCGCCGCCGACGCCGATGCCCGCGACGGGCGCGCCGTCGGACACCACCGGCACCCCGCCGGCCAGGAACAGCGTGCCGGGGATGTCGCGCAACGTCGCGCCGTCGCCGGTCACCCGGCCCGCGAGCGCCGACGTCGGCGCGTTGAACGACACCGACGTGAACGCCTTCCGGCGGGCCGACTCCTCGCTCTGCGGCCCGGCGCCGTCGCCGTGCAGGAGCACGACCAGGTCGCCGCCCCGGTCGACGACGGCGACCGTGACCCGCTGGCCCTCCTTCTCCGCAGCGTCCAACGCCGCCTGCGCCGCCTGGACGGCCGCGTCGACCGTGATGGTCGTCGTGGTCCGCACCGCGACGCCGCTGCGCCCGTGCTGCTGGTCGGCCACCGCGTACCCGCCGGCTCCCGCCACGGACAACGCCACCAGCACCGCGATCGTGGTCTTGCGCATCGCCACACCCTCCTCGTCCGGTTTCGTGCCGGTTCCGAGCCTGGCCGCGCCCGACCGCCCCGACCTGGTGGTTCCGGTCGACACCCGTTCAACCCATCGGTTGACCCCGCGGGCCGGAACCTGGCCTAGGGTCGGCCCCGTGTGGCTGCACCGGGCGATGCACGCGGGCTTCTACGTGCTGCTGACGGCGTCGGCGGCGCGGTACCTCGCGTACCACGGCGTCGCGCCCGTCGTGCTGCTCACCGCCGCCGTGCTGGGCGCGGCCTACCCGTTCGGGGTGCGGTGGACCGGCGCGCTGCCCGCCGTGCTCGCGCTGTGGTTGGCGCTGGTGTGGTTGGCGCCGAGCTTCGGCTGGTGCGCGATCCCCCTGTTCTTCCAGTGCCTGCGGCAGCTGCGGCCGCGGGTGGCCGTGCCGCTGGCCGGCGTGCTCACCGCCGCGGTGGTGCTCGCGCAGGTGCGGCTGGCCGAGACGGTCGAGCCGAGCCTGGTGCTCGGCCCGGTCGGCGTCGCGGTGATCACCGCGGCCGTGTTCTTCGACCGCCGCCGGCTGCTGCACCAGGCCGGTGCGCTGCGGGAACGGCAGCGGCTGGCCCGGGAGATCCACGACACGCTGGCGCAGGGCCTGTCCAGCATCACGCTGCTCCTCGAGCTCGGCGACACCGACCGCGCCCGCGAGGTGGCCAAGGAGAACCTCGCCGAGGCGCGCCGGTTCGTCCGCGACCTCTCGCCGTTGAGCGGCCGCACGCTGACCGACGCGCTGCGCGCCCTGTGCGACCGGGTCGAGGTGGAGGGCGAGCCGTACCCGCTGCCGGTGCCGGTGGAGGTGGCGTTGCTGCGGGTCGCGCAGGGCGCGCTGGCGAACGTCCGGGAGCACGCCGACGCCACCACCGCCGTCCTGACGCTGACGTACCTGGGCGACGCGGTGACGCTCGACGTGCGCGACGACGGCCGCGGGTTCGACCCGGCCGCGGTCCGCCCGGAACCGGGCCGGGGCTACGGGCTGGACGCGATCCGCGACCGGGTCGCCGAGCTCGGCGGCACGATGACGGTGGAGAGCGCGCCGGGCGAGGGCACGGCGCTGGCAGTGAGCGTGCCGACGCCGTGACCGGCCTGTTGCGGGTGCTGGTGGTGGACGACCACCCGGTGGTCCGGTTCGGCCTGGCCGGGCTGCTGGCCCGCGACTTCGAGGTGGTCGCCGAGGCCGCCACGGGCGAGGACGCGGTCCGCCTCGCCGCGACCAGGGGCGTGGACGTGGTGCTGATGGACCTGCGGCTCGGCGCGGGCATCGACGGCGTGGAGGCCACCCGGCGGCTGCGCGCCCTGCCCGACCCGCCGCAGGTCGTGGTGCTGACCACGTACGACTCGGACGCGGACGTGGTGCGCGCGGTCGAGGCGGGCGCGACCGGCTACCTGCTCAAGGACTGCCCGCCCGACGAGCTGGCCGCCGCGGTCCGCCAGGCCTCCGCGGGCCGCACCGTGCTGTCCCCCGACATCGCCCGCCGCCTGCTGCGGCCGGCGACCACCCCCGCCGTGACCAAGCGCGAGGTGCAGATCCTCGACCACCTCGCCCGCGGCCTGTCGAACCGCGAGATCGCCAAGGCGCTGTTCATCAGCGAGGCGACGGTGAAGACGCACCTGGTGCGGATCTTCGACAAGCTGGGCGTGGACACCCGGACGGCGGCCGTGCGGACCGCCGTCGAGCTGAAGCTGATCCGCCTCAGCTCTCCGTGAGCATGCCCTCGGGCAGGCCGGGCACCTCCGGCCGCAGCCAGATCGGCCGCCAGTCGGGCAGCTCGTGGAACCGGCGCAGCTCCGCCACGCCCGACAGCCAGCCCGCCCACGCGCCGTACGGCGGCAGGTCGGTGTCGAACCCGCTCTGCACGAACGTCAGCCGGGTGCCGCCGTCGGACTCGGCCAGCTCCCAGGTCGACACCATGCCGCCCCAGTCGATGCCCATCCGCCTGCCGGGCTCGAAGTCGACCACCTTCGCGGGCTGCGGGTTCTGGTCGAACCCGCCCATGGCGACCCGGCCGCCCACCCACGCCTCGATGTCGATCTTCGCGCCGAACCACCGGGTGTACTGCCCGGCGTCGACCAGCGAGTGGGCCACCGCGTCGACCGGCGCGCCGATGAGCACCTCGCCGCGCATCTCGGTGGTGGCGAAGTCCACCTTCGGCGTCAGCGGGCGGCCTTCGACGTGGTCGACCAGGTTGGCCAGCGACAGGCACCAGTAGGTGTAGAGGTAGCCGAGCACGCTGGTCTCCACGACGGCCACGTCCCAGCCCGGGAAGTGGCTCTGCGACAGCGTGACCACGGTGTCGCCGCCCTCCTCGGCCCACCCGATCTCGACGGTGGTGTCCTCGCCGCCGACCCTCCAGTCGAAGCGCAGCGAGTCCTCGCCCACGTGCCGCAGCGTCTGGTGCGGCGCGTCGCCCTCGGGGGTGGTGCGGCCCCAGAACTCGAACCGGTCGGGCAGCTCCACGGCCGCGTGCTCGGCCAGCCACGTGCCCAGCTCCCCGGCGTCGGTCACGGCCCGTCGCACCCGGTCGACGGGCGCGGTGGTGCGGGCGCGAAGGACCACGGTCTCACTCATCGGTCTCCTCCTCCTTCGGGTAGCACGCCACGGCCAGCCGGAAGGCGTCGCCCTCCGCGCCGCCGTAGCGGGCGAACAGGTCCTGCAAGGTCGTCTTCAGGTCGTCGAAGAACTGCTGCCGCTGCTCGGGCCGCACCCGGATCTCGCCCGAGACGCCGAGCGACGGCAGCTCGGGCCGGGTCCGGTCGAGGCCCGCGATGTCCGCCTGGACCCGTTCCACGAGGTCCAGCAGGTACCCCAGGCTCAGCTCGTCCTGCGCCCGGCGCAGCCCGAGCCGGCCGACCAGGCCCGGCGACAGCCAGTACGAGCGCGCGCTCGCCTGGTACACGCCTTCGTTGATGCCGCGCACGCGCCGCTCGTTCACCTGCGTCACGAGACCGGCTTCGACCAGGCGTTTCACGTGGTAGTAGACCCGCTGCGGGGTCTGGTCGAGCGCGGCGGCCACCTCGGTGCACGACCGCGGCTCGGCCAGTTGCCGCAGCACCTCGATGCGCTGCGGCTTGAGCAGTGCCTCGGCCTGCTCGATCTGCTCCAGGTACAGGACGTCTCTCATCGCAAAAATCATGTTGTACGTAAAAATCTGTTTTGTCAATAGGGCCGAGAGAGACCCCGGGCCACGCGGCCCGGGGTCGTCCCGTCGTGCCCCGCCCGGCTAGAGCGAGGAGATCAGCCGTTCCACGCGCTCGTCCACGGCGCGGAACGGGTCCTTGCACAGCACGGTGCGCTGCGCCTGGTCGTTGAGCTTCAGGTGCACCCAGTCGACGGTGAAGTCGCGGCCCGCGGCCTGCGCGGCGGCGATGAAGTCACCGCGCAGCTTGGCCCGCGTGGTCTGCGGCGGGGTGTCCTTGGCGGCCTCGATCTCGCCGTCGTCGGTCACCCGCTCCACCTGGTCCTTGCGCTGGAGCAGGTCGAAGATGCCCCGGCCGCGCCGGATGTCGTGGTAGGCGAGGTCGAGCTGGGCGATGCGCGGGTTGGACAGGTCCATGTCGTGCTTGGCCTGGTAGCGCTCCATCAGCCGGTACTTGATGGCCCAGTCGATCTCGCGGTCGATCTTGGACAGGTCCTCCGACGCGACCGCGTCCAACGTGCGGCCCCACAGCTCCAGCACCCGTTCGGCCATGGGGTCCGGCGCGCGCTTGGCCACGTGCTCCACCGCGCGCTCGTAGTACTCGCGCTGGATGTCCAGCGCCGAGGCCTCCTTGCCGCCCGCCAGCCGCACGGTGCGCCTGCCGGTCAGGTCGTGGCTGATCTCGCGGATCGCACGGATCGGGTTGTCCAGGCTGAAGTCGCGGAACTGGACGCCCTGCTCGATCATCTCGAGCACCAGGTTCGCGCTGCCCACCTTGAGCAGCGTGGTCACCTCGGACATGTTCGAGTCGCCCACGATGACGTGGAGCCTGCGGTAGCGCTCGGCGTCGGCGTGCGGCTCGTCGCGGGTGTTGATGATCGGGCGGGACCGGGTGGTGGCGCTGGACACGCCCTCCCAGATGTGCTCGGCCCGCTGCGAGAGGCAGTAGACCGCTCCGCGCGGCGTCTGGAGCACCTTGCCCGCGCCGCAGATGAGCTGCCTCGTCACCAGGAACGGCAGCAGGACGTCGGCGATGCGGGAGAACTCCCCCGCCCGCGCGACCAGGTAGTTCTCGTGGCAACCGTAGGAGTTGCCCGCGGAGTCGGTGTTGTTCTTGAACAGGAAGATGTCTCCCCCGATGCCCTCGTCGGCGAGCCTGCGCTCGGCGTCGACGAGCAGGTCCTCGAGGATGCGCTCACCAGCCTTGTCATGCGTGACGAGCTGGGCGAGGTCGTCGCATTCCGCCGTCGCGTACTCGGGGTGCGAGCCCACGTCCAGGTAGAGCCGAGAGCCGTTGCGCAGGAAGACGTTCGACGAGCGTCCCCACGAGACGACCCGGCGGAACAGATAACGCGCGACCTCATCCGGGGACAGCCTGCGCTGCCCGTGGAAGGTGCAGGTCACCCCGAACTCAGTCTCAATGCCGAAGATCCGCCGCTGCATCCCTCAACAGTAGGCGCATTCGGAGCTTTCCTCAGTGATCCAATCGGGCGTCGCGCCGATTTCGCGGATAACGTTCTTGTGTGCTCCGACGAGTGAACCGCCTGGACCTGGCCCTGATGAGCCGAACCGGGGAGCTGCGCGCCTCGCCCGTCGACGAGGGCATGAAGCGGTTGTCGCGCGCCGCCAACCACAGCGTGTTGTGGCTCGCCGTCGCGGGCGTGCTGGCGGTGCGCAAAGGGGTGACGCGGCGCGCGGGGTTGCGCGGGGTGGCCGCGATCGGCGGCGCGAGCTTCTCCGCGAGCCTGGTCGCGAAACGCCTGTTCCCGCGCCGCCGGCCCGCCGCCGACCTGCTCCACGTGCCCCGGCGGCTGACGAGGCGTCCCACGTCGTCGTCGTTCCCGTCCGGGCACGCGGCGTCGGCGGCGGCGTTCACCACGGCGGTGGCGATGGAGTCGCCCGCGCTGGGGGCGGCGATCGCGCCGGTCGCGGCGGCGGTGGCCTACTCGCGGGTGCACACCGGCGTGCACTGGCCGTCCGACGTGGCCGCAGGCGCCGCGATCGGGGTCGGCGCGGCCCTGCTGACCAGGCGTTGGTGGCCGTTGGGGCGGACCGAGCCCGCGTCGGCGCGCGAGCACCGGGCGTTGGCGGCCCTGGTCGACGGCGAAGGTCTCGCGGTCGTGGTGAACCCGAGCGCGGGCCTGGTCGGGGGCGATCCGACGGACGAGATCCTCCGCGAATGGCCGAAAGCCACGATCGTGGGAATCGAGGATCTCGACACGGTGATCGCCGATCACGCTCCGCAGGCACTGGGGGTGGCGGGCGGTGACGGGTCGGTGGCCGCGGTCGCCGCGCTGGCCGCGGCGCACCGGCTGCCGCTGGTCCTGGTGCCGTCCGGGACGTTGAACCACTTCGCTCGTGACGTGGGCGTGCAGGGGCTGGACGACAGCGCGCGGGCGGTCACCGACGGCGACGGCGCGCTGGTGGACCTCGCGGCGGTGTCCGTCGACGGCGCCGGGCCGCGCTGGTTCGTCAACACCGCGAGCCTCGGCGGCTACCCCGACATGGTGCGGCTGCGGGAGAAGTTGCAGGGCAGGTGGGGCAAGTGGCCGGCGGCGGCGATCGCGCTGGCCCGGGTGCTGCGCACGTCGCGGCCGCTGCGGGTGGAGCTGAACGGCGAGCGGCGGCTGGTGTGGATGCTGTTCGTCGGCAACGGCCCGTACCGGCCGAAGGGCTTCGCGCCGACGATGCGGCCCGCCCTGGACGCGGGGCTGATGGACGTCCGGTACATCCGCGCCGACACCCGGTTCTCCCGGGCGCGGTTCTTCCTCGGCGCGCTGCTCGGCTCCCTGCACCGCAGCCGGACCTACGGTCACCTGGAGACGCGGTGGCTGGACGTGCGGCTGCTCGACGGCGCGGTGGCGATCGCGACGGACGGCGAGGTCGGCCCCACGGGCTCGACGTTCGAGTTCCGGTCCCGGCCCGCGGCCCTGGCCGTCTACCGACCACAGGGATAAGGTTGACTCCGTCAACGTTTCTGTTGAGGGAGTCAACGATGACGGTCGCGGACGTCCGCGCGTTCAACCGCTTCTACACCGGCGTGATCGGTGTGCTCGACCGCGGCTACCTGGCCTCGCCGTACTCGCTGACCGAGGTGCGGGTGCTGTTCGAGCTGGCCGCGGGCCCCCGCGAGGCGGCCGACCTCCGCGCGGCGCTGTCGCTGGACGCGGGCTACCTCAGCCGCATCCTGACCCGCTTCGACCGGGACGGCCTGGTGACCCGCACGGTGTCCGAGCGCGACTCGCGCCGCCACGTCGTCGCGCTCACCCCGCACGGCGAGTCCGTGTTCGCCGACCTGAACGCCCGGTCCGACGCCGAGATCGGCGCGCTGCTGGACCGGGTGCCGCCGGCGGACCGGGTCGAGCTGGTGGCCTCGATGCGGAAGGTCGAACGCCTGCTCACCGGCACGCCCCGGTCGTACCTGCTGCGGCCGTTGCGCCCGGGCGACCTCGGGTGGGTGGTCAACCGGCACGGGGTGCGGTACGCGGAGGAGTGCGGTTTCGACCAGACCTTCGAGGCGCTGGTGGCACGGGTCGCGGGCGAGTACGGGGCGCGCCACTGCCCCGACCACGAGGCGGCGTGGATCGCCGAGGTCGACGGCGAACCGGTCGGCTCGATCTTCTGCATGCGGGTCGACGACCGCACCGCCAAGCTCCGCCTGCTGCTCGTCGAACCCGCCGCACGGGGCCTGGGCATCGGCGCGCGACTGGTCGACGAGTGCCTCCGCTTCGCCCGCCGGGCCGGGTACGAGCGGATGGAGCTGTGGACCGTGGCGGGCCTGGCGGCGTCGCGGCACCTCTACGAGAAGGTCGGCTTCACCCTCGACGAGAGCACGCCGGAACGCCTGTTCGGGCGGGACGTGGAGGCGCAGACCTGGTCGCTGCACCTGTGACGCGCCGCGATTCCAGCAGTTCGACATGGTCGAACGGTGAAGCGCTAGAGTGATCGCGTGCCCGGTCCCATCCAGTCCATCGAACGGGCAGCCGCGGTGCTGCGGCTGCTGGCCAGCGGTGCGCGGCGGATGGGGGTGGCGGAACTCGCCCGAGCCCTCGACCTGCCCAAACCGACCGTGCACGGCATCCTCCGCACGTTGCAGCTGGTCGGGTTCGTCGAGCAGTCGCCGGACACGGGCAAGTACCAGCTCGGCGCGGCGCTGTTCCACATCGGCAGCAGCTACCTCGACGGCAACGAGCTGCGCACCCGCGCGCTGAACTGGTCGGACTCGCTGGCCTCGCGCAGCATGGAGAGCGTCCGCATCGGCACCCTGCACGAGAACCAGGTCCTGGTCGTGCACCACGTCTTCCGGCCGGACAACTCCCGCCAGGTCCTCGAAGTCGGCGCGCTGCTCCCCTCGCACGCCAGCGCGTTGGGCAAGGTCCTGCTCGCCGACGACCCGGTCGGCCTCGGCCTCGCCGACGACGAGCCGCTCAAGGCCTACACCGCCGCCACGATCACCGACCTCGACCGGCTCGGCGACGCGTTGGAGCAGGTCAGGCAGCGCGGCTGGGCGTCGGAGGTCGAGGAGCTGGTCGAGGGCGAGGTGTCGCTGGCCGCGCCGATCCGGGACCGGCGGCTGGTGACGGTGGGCGCGGTCGGGATCTCCGGGCCCGTCGAGCGCCTGTGCGACGAGAAGAAGCAGCCGCGCACGGACCTCGTGTCCTACGTGCGCGAGGCCGCGCGGTCCATCTCGCGCGAGCTCGGCGCCATCCCCTGGTGACGAGGGCGTTCCGGAAGGGTTGACATCTTGTGAGCGTCGGCACAGGATTCACGCGCACCGTACGACATTGTCGAACGGCATTCAGGCCAGAGAGGGCGCGTGGATGACCAACCAGTCGATCTTCATCGGTGAGTTCCTGGGCACCGCACTGCTGTTGCTGCTCGGCAACGGCGTCGTCGCGGGCGTGGTGCTGGCGAAGTCCAAGTCGAACGGCGCGGGCTGGGTGGTGATCACGTTCGGCTGGGGCTTCGCGGTCCTCGCGGGCGCCTACGCGGTCGCGCCGCTGTCCGGCGCGCACCTCAACCCGGCCGTCACCGTCGGCCTGGCCATCCACAACGGCGAGTGGAGCACCGTCCCGCTCTACCTGCTCGCCCAGCTCCTCGGCGCGTTCACCGGCGCCGTCCTGTGCTACCTCGCCTACCTCGGCCAGTTCCGCGCCAACACCGGCGACGTGCTCGGCGTCTTCGCCACCGGCCCCGAGGTCCGCCACCGCGCGCAGAACCTGACCACCGAGGTCATCGCCACGTTCGTGCTGGTGTTCGTCATCCTGGCGACCGGCCAGACCAAGGGCCTGGAGACCTCCGGCACCGGCGTGCTGATCGTCGCCCTGCTGGTCGTCGGCATCGGCATGTCCCTCGGCGGGCCCACCGGCTACGCCATCAACCCCGCGCGCGACCTGGGCCCCCGCCTCGCGCACGCCGTCCTGCCGATCCCCGGAAAGGGTGGATCGGACTGGGGATACGCCTGGATCCCCGTCGTCGGTCCCCTGATCGGCGGAGCATTGGCCGGGCTCGTCGACATCGCCGTCTACTGAGGAGCGTCCCACCGTGAGCACCTACATCGCCGCCATCGACCAGGGCACGACCTCCTCACGCTGCATCGTCTTCGACCACGGCGGCGCGATCGTGTCCGTGGCGCAGAAGGAGCACCGGCAGATCTTCCCCAAGCCCGGCTGGGTCGAGCACGACGCCGAGGAGATCTGGGCCAACGTGCTCGACGTCGTGCACGGCGCGCTGCAGAAGGCCTCGCTGACCGTGCACGACCTGGCCGCCGTCGGCATCACCAACCAGCGCGAGACCACGCTGGTGTGGGACAAGGCCACCGGCAAGCCCGTGCACAACGCGATCGTCTGGCAGGACACCCGCACCGACCAGCTGGTCAAGGAGCTCGGCGAGCAGGACCGGTTCCGCGAGAAGTGCGGGCTGCCGCTGGCCACCTACTTCTCCGGGCCCAAGGTCCGCTGGCTGCTCGACCACGTCGACGGCCTGCGCGCCCGCGCCGAGGCGGGCGAGGTGCTGTTCGGCACCATGGACACCTGGCTGATCTGGAAGCTCACCGGCCGCCACGTCACCGACGTCACCAACGCCAGCCGCACCATGCTGATGAACCTGGAGACGCTGGACTGGGACGACGAGCTGGTCGACGCGATCGGCGTGCCCAAGGCGATGCTGCCGGAGATCCGCTCGTCCGCGGAGGTCTACGGCACCGCGACCGGCACGCTGGAAGGCGTCCCGGTGGCCTCCGCGCTCGGCGACCAGCAGGCGGCGCTGTTCGGCCAGACCTGCTACTCGCCCGGCGAGGGCAAGTGCACGTACGGCACCGGCAGCTTCCTGCTGGTCAACACCGGCGACAAGCCTGTCGTGTCGGAGAACGGCCTGCTGACCACGGTCGGCTACAAGATCGGCGACCAGCCGGCCGCGTACGCGCTGGAGGGCGCGATCGCGGTCACCGGCGCGTTGGTGCAGTGGTTCCGGGACAAGATGGGGCTGATCTCCAGCGCGCCCGAGATCGAGACGCTCGCGCGGTCGGTGCAGGACAACGGCGGCGCGTACTTCGTGCCCGCGTTCTCCGGCCTGTTCGCGCCGCACTGGCGGTCCGACGCGCGCGGCATCATCGCGGGCCTCACCGGCTACATCGACAAGGGCCACATCGCCCGCGCGGTGCTGGAGGCCACCGCCTGGCAGACCCGCGAGGTCGTGGACGCGATGAACGCCGACTCCGGCGTGGAACTGGTCGCGTTGAAGGTCGACGGCGGCATGACGGCCAACAACCTGCTCATGGGCTTCCTGTCCGACGTGCTGGACGTGCCCGTGGTGCGGCCGATCGTCGCCGAGACCACGTGCCTGGGCGCGGCCTACGCGGCAGGCCTCGCGGTCGGCTACTGGTCGGACACCGAGAGCCTGCGCGAGAACTGGCACAAGGCCGCCGAGTGGCTGCCCGGCATGGACGCGAAGACCCGCGACAAGGGCTACCGCAAGTGGAAGAAGGCGGTCGAGCGGACCGTCGGCTGGATTGACGAGGACGACAACGATGAGTGAGCAACGGGCCAAGGCGCGCGAGGCGCTGGGACACGGCGCCTTCGACCTGGTCGTGATCGGCGGCGGCGCGCTGGGCATCGCCACCACGTGGGCGGCGGCCCGGTCGGGCCTGCGGGTGGCGCTGGTGGAGGCGGGCGACTTCGCGGGCGCCACGTCCAGCGCGTCGTCCAAGCTCGTGCACGGCGGCCTGCGGTACCTCGCGATGGGTCCGGGCGCGGTGCCGATGGTGCGGGAGAACCACGCCGAGCGGCGCGCGCTGGGCGACCACCTGGCGCCGCACCTGGTCCGGCCGCTGCCGTTCCTGGTGCCGGTGTACCGGGGCGGGCCGCACTCGCGGTCGGTGCTCGGCGCGGGCGTGGTGCTGTACTCGGCGCTGTCCGGGTTCGGCGACGGCGTCGGCAAGGTGCTGTCGGCGCGGCGGGCCGTGGAGCACGTGCCCCACCTGCGGACCGAGGGCCTGCGCGGCGCGGCGCTGTACTACGACCACCAGATGAACGACGCGCGCGTGGCCATCACGGCGGCGCGTGCGGCGGCCGAAGCGGGCGCCGTGCTGCTGAACCACGTCGAGGTGACGGGCCTGCGCAAGCGCGGCGGGCTGGTGACCGGGGTCGAGCTGCGCGACAAGGTGGACGGCGGCGAGTTCGGGCTGGACGCGTCGGTGGTGGTCAACGCGACCGGGCCGTGGCTGGACTCGGTGCGGCGGATGGAGGACGCGGCGGCCGCGCCGAGCATCCGGCTGTCCAAGGGCGCGCACCTCGTGCTGAAGACGGACGAGCCGTGGCGTGCGGCGATGACCATCCCGGTGGACGACGTGCGGGTGTCGTTCGCCATCCCGTGGGAGGGGCAACTCCTGCTGGGCACGACCGACGAGCCGTACGAGGGCGACCCGGCCGACGTGCGGTGCTCGCCCGCCGACGTCGACCAGATCCTCGGTGAGGCGTCGGTCGGCATCGTCGCGTCGGCGTTGGACCGGTCGCGGCTGGCGTACGCGTTCGCCGGGCTCCGGGTGCTGCCCGGCGGGTCCGGCGACACCAGCCACGCCAAGCGGGAGACCGTGATCACCCGCGGTCGTGGCGGGATGATCAGCGTGGCGGGCGGCAAGTGGACCACGTTCCGGCGCATCGGCGCGTCGGTGCTGGCGCGCGTCGGCGAGGCGCTGGGCCGGGACCTGTCGCACGCGTTCGACGGCGTGCCGTCGGCGTTGCCGGGCGCGGCCCTGCCCGACCGGGTGAGCGCGCAGCTGGGCCGCGAGCTGCCGTCGGTGCCGGACGACGTGCTCCGGCACCTGGCCACGCACTACGGCACGGTGAGCCACGAGGTGCTGGCGCTGGCGTCGGACGACCCGTCGTTGCTGGACCGGGTGCACCCGGACGGGCCGGACATCTGGGCGCAGGTGGCGCACGCGCAGCGGTACGAGTGGGCGACCGAGGTGGACGACGTGCTGCGGCGGCGGACCACCGTGGTGGTGCGCGGGCTGGACACGCCGTCGGTGCGCGAGCGCACGGGGCGGTTGCTGGCCAAGGCCATCGCGTAGGCCGACCACGCCCGACCACGCGAAAGGGGCACTCTCCCGAGTGCCCCTTTCGCGTCAGCTCCGCCGTCCGATCCCTCTGCCGGACCCGGACGCCCGTCGCGCGATCAACGCGATCAGCCCGAGCAGGCCGATCTGACCGACGACCAAGCCGACGGTCGCCCACACCGGGAAGTCCACCGGGACCGCCCGGAGCGTGGCCACGGGGCCGACCACGGCCCCGACCATCACCATCGCGAGGACTGCGGCGGTGAGCAGTCGGGGAGCCTGGCTGGAGGGCACGGCCACTTCCACCCTGAGTCCCGACTTCTCCACGCGCACCCGCGCTTCGCGACTGGGTTCACCCCAGCCCTCTTCCGTGCCGGACCCGGACAATGCCCGATCCGGCGTTGCGGCACTCATGGGTGAAGTGCCCTTTCCTCTCCGGACAGGTACGCCCACTGCGGGCACAGCACGCCGGAGAACCACCTTGGGAGGTATCCGCTGCGCGAGCTCCCCCCGGAACTCCGAACAGCGAGCTGCCTCCCCCTCCTCGTCGCACCCCGTGCGACGAGGATGAAGTCCTCGTGGCTGCCCCGCGTCGGAACGGTGGTCGATTCCGAGGCCGGGCGACCCCTGTCAGGGGCCTTCGCGTGCGCCGAAGCACAAACGAGTCACGAGAACTCCTCTCGCCGGGGCGCGAACGCCCCTCGTGGTCCTGGCCACCCAGTGGTGACATGACCTACAGTACCGCTTCCGCAGCCGTGCGCAACCGGTTCGCCACATTTTCGCCACTGGAAATGTGGTTGATCGCTGCGGCGTCTGCGACAATGGTGGGCAGGGGGCAAGTCGGAGGAAGGTGCACATGTCGTCGGTCGAGCGGGCCACGTCGGACAAGCCCGCCGTCGCGGATCGGGTGAACGTCGCGCTGATCGCGGAGGCGGTCGAGGCGTTGGGCAAGTTGCAGGACCGGACCGGGCTCAAGAAGGTCGACCTGGTCAACCGGGCGTTGCTGATCTACGAGTTCGTCGACTCGGAGCTGCGCGCGGGCAACCAGGTGGTGCTGCGCGACCACGAGGGGCGCGACCAGCTGGTCAAGATCTTCCTGTGAACGCGGCGAAGGCCCCCGACGCGGTGTCGGGGGCCTTCGCCGTCAGTGGCGGAACCTACGGCTTGTCGTCGTTCGGCGGCAGGTTCACGTCCGTCACGGGCTTGCGCTTGGTGCCCTTGGCGGGTGGTTCGGCGGCCTTGGCCTCGTCGGCGGGTGCCGCGTCGTCGCCCGGGAGGAGGGCGGCGAGAGCGGCGCCCGTGATGCGGCGGAACGCGCGACGCGGCCGGGAGCGTTCCAGGACCGCGACCTCCAGCTTGCCGCGGTCGAGGAGGTCGGGCTTGCCGTTGCCGGTGGTGGTGCTGCCGGCGCTGAGCGCCTTCACCGCGGTGCGCACGGCGTCGGCCAGCGGCTGCGCCTCGGTGTAGGCGTCCTTGAGGGCGGTGCCCGTGGCCTCGGCCTGGCCGCCCATCACGACGTACTGCGGCTCTTCCACGATCGAGCCGTCGTAGGTCAGCCGGTACAGCGTGTCCTGCTCGGGGTCGACGCCGACCTCGGCCACGCAGATCTCCACCTCCAGCGGCTTGATCTGCTCGGCGAAGATCGAGCCCAGGGTCTGGGCGTAGACGTTCGCCAGCGAGCGGCCCGTCACGTCGCGCGGGTCGTTCTGGTACCCGCGGATGTCGGCGAACCGGATGCCCGCCTGGCGCAGGTTCTCGAACTCGCTGTAGCGGCCGACCGCGGCGAACGCGATGCGGTCGTAGATCTCGGACACCTTGTGCAGCGTCGCGGACGGGTTCTCCGCCACGAACAGCACGCCGTCGGCGTACCGGAGCACGACGACGCTCCGGCCTCGGGCGATGCCCTTCCGGGCGTACTCCGCGCGATCGCGGAGGATCTGCTCGGGTGAGGCGTACAACGGCATCGTCACTGCTGCGGCTCCCGGGCTCGGCGGATGCGGGTGGGGATGGGGGTCGACACGGCGCTCAGCCCGCCGGCCTGGCCTTGCGGCCCTCGACGACCGACTCGGCCAACGTCGCGGTGTCCGCGTCGGGCAGGTGGGCCGCGCCGTCGGCGGTGATCGTCACGACGACCGGGTAGATCTTGCGGATCACGTCCGGGCCGCCGGTGCCCGAGTCGTCGTCGGCCGCGTCGTACAGCGCCTCGATCGCGGTCCTGGTGGCGGCCTCGGCGTCCGCGTCCGGGTCGTACAGCTTCTTCATCGCCGACTTCGCGAACAGCGAACCGGAGCCGACGGCCTGGTAGCCCTGCGACTCCTCGTACCGCCCGCCGGTCACGTCGTAGGAGATGATGCGGCCCGCGCGGTCCGGGTCCGGCGCGTCGACGTCGAAGCCCGCGAACAGCGGCACGACCGCCAGGCCCGCGAGCGCGGCGTCGAGGTTGCCCTTGATCATCGCGGAGAGCCGGTTCGCCTTGCCGTCCAACGACAGCGAGACGCCCTCGATCTTCTCGTAGTGCCGGAGCTCGACCGCGTAGAGCCGGACGATCTCGACCGCGATGCCCGCCGTGCCCGCGATCCCCACCGCCGAGTGGTCGTCGGTGATGAACACCTTCTTCATGTCGCGCTGGGCGATCACGTTGCCCATCGTGGCGCGCCGGTCGCCCGCGATCACCACGCCGCCCTTGAACGTGAGGGCGACGATGGTCGTGCCGTGCGGGGCCTGCACCGCGCTGCCCTCGGGCAGGGTGCGGCTCGACGGCAGCAGTTCGGGGGCCTGGGCGCGGAGGAAATCGGTGAACGACGACGACCCCGGCCTGAGGTAGGCCGGGGGCAACGACGCGGCCGGGTAGTGCCCGGTCGAGCTGTGGTCCATGTGTGAGTTTCTCTCCTGTCCCGCCGGCGGCTTCTTACTCGCCGCCCTTTTGCACGTACGCGCGGACGAAGTCCTCGGCGTTCTCCTCGAGCACGTCGTCGATCTCGTCGAGGATGGCGTCGACGTCCTCGCCGAGCTTCTCCCGGCGTTCCTGGCCGGCGCCGGCCGCGCCGTCGCCGTTCTCGTCGCCGTCACCGCCGCCTTGGCGCTGAACCTGTTCCTGGGCCATGTCGACCTCCCGGTCTTCGGGTCCTGCGAGTTAAACACTACCCACCAGGTACGACATCCTGCGCCTGCCACTCGGGTTTGTTGATCAGCCCCGGGTGAGCGCCTCCACCAGCTGCTCGGCCGTGTCCGAGGCCTCCAGCAGGGCTCCGACGTGCGCTTTCGTGCCGCGCAGCGGTTCCAGGGTGGGGATCCGGACGAGTGATTCCCGACCGAGGTCGAAGATCACCGAATCCCACGACGCGGCGGCCACCGAGGTGGGGTAGCGCTCCAGGCAGCGACCGCGGAAGTAGGCGCGGGTGTCCTCCGGCGGCGACAGGATGGCCGCCCGCACCTCCTCCTCGCTGACCAGGCGTTTCATCGAGCCGCGGGCCACCAGCCGGTTGTACAGGCCCTTGTCCAGCCGCACGTCGGAGTACTGCAGGTCGACCAGCGACAGCCGGGGCGAGCCCCAGGCCAGGCCGTCCCGGGCGCGATAGCCTTCGAGCAACCGCAGCTTCGCCACCCAGTCGAGGCGGTCGGCGCACTCCTGCGGGTCGCGGGCCAGCGCGTCGAGCACCTCGCCCCACACGCGCAGCACGTCCCGGTCGCCGTAGCCCTCCTGCTCGACGAACGCGGCGGCGCGCTCGTAGTAGGCGAACTGCAGGTCCAACCCGGTGAACTTGCGCCCGCTCGCCAGCTCGACCTTCACCTTGAGGGTCGGGTCGTGGCTGATCTGGTGCACCGCCCGGACCGGCTCCTGCAACCGCAGGTCGTCGAACCGGAGGCCGGCCTCGATCATGTCGAGCACGAGCGACGTGGAGCCGCACTTGATGTAGGTGGAGTACTCGGCGAGGTTCGCGTCGCCGATGATGACGTGCAGCCGGCGGTACTTGTCCGCGTCGGCGTGCGGCTCGTCGCGGGTGTTGATGATGCCGCGCTTGAGCGTGGTCTCCAGGCCGACCTCGACCTCGATGTAGTCGGAGCGCTGGGACAGCTGGTAGCCCGCCTCCTCGCCCGCCGCGCCGATGCCGACGCGGCCGGAGCCGACCACGACCTGGCGGGACGCGAAGAACGGCGTGAGCCCGGCGATCACCGCGGTGAACGGCGTGCTGCGCTGCATCAGGTAGTTCTCGTGGGTGCCGTAGCTGGCGCCCTTGCCGTCCACGTTGTTCTTGTAGAGCTGCAACCGGGGCTGGCCGGGGACGGTGGCCGCGCGCATCGCGGCCTCCTCCATCACCCGCTCCCCCGCCTTGTCCCAGATCACCGCGTCGCGCGCGTTGGTGACCTCGGGCGCGGAGTACTCCGGGTGCGCGTGGTCGACGTAGAGGCGCGCGCCGTTGGTGAGGATCACGTTGGCCGCGCCCAGGTCCTCGACGTCGCTGTCGCCGGGGTGGCCGCCGGGCGTGCCGAGGTCGAAGCCGCGCGCGTCGCGCAGCGGCGATTCGACCTCGTAGTCCCAGCGCGCCCGGCGCGCCCGCGGTATGTCGGCGGCCGCCGCGTAGGCCAGCACGACCTGTGTCGAGGTGAGCACCGGGTTCGCCGTCGCGTCACCCGGCACCGAGATGCCGTACTCGACTTCGGTTCCCATGATCCGCCGCATGTACGCAGACTACGACGTTCCACCGACACACCGCCCGGACCCAGGTCACGTTTCAGCCGGCCGCGAGTCCCGCGGCGGGCCTGATCCGGGACGCGCCGCGGGCCGGCCCGAACGCCGCGAGCACCGCCAGGACCACCACGCCCGCGCCCCCGACCAGCAGCGGGAGCACCGCCGCCGTGGGCCACACGAACACGCCGACGGCGGCCAGCGTCAGCTCCGCGTAGACGAGGCCGAACACACCCCCTCCCAGCACTCCCACCAGCGCCAACAGCACCGCTTCGGCCACCACGCCACCTTGCAGGCCGCCCTTGGTCACGCCGAGCGCGCGGCGCAGCGCCAACTCCTTGCGGCGCTCCTGCACGGAGATCGTCAACGCGGTCCCGATGCCGGTCACCGCGACCGCGACGGACAGCCCCAGCAGCACCATCAGCAGCACGATCCCCAGGTCGAGGTAGCGCTGGTTCTCGGCGTTCGCCTCGGCCCTGGTCTTCACCAGAACGGTGGGCGAGTCGGCCAGCGCCGCCCGCACGCCCGCCTCGTAGGCGGCGGGGTCCGCGCCCGGTTCGAACGCCACCAGCACCTTGGAGGCGGGCGCCAGGTCCGGTTCGGCCAGCACCACGTCGGCGCCGTCGAGCAGGGAGCCGGCGAACGTGCCGACGACCGTGGCCGTGCGCGGCCCGCCGGGCAGTCCCTCGACCGTGAACGGCCGGCCGACCTGCGCGCCGAACCGCTCGGCGTACCACTCGTCCAGCAGGACGGCGCCGGGCGCGAAGTCCTTGGCGTTGACGTCCTGCCTGGTCAGCCACTCGCGCAGGCGTTCGGGGTCGGCGCCGGCGAGCTGGGTCGGGAACGTGCGGCCCTCGGCGTCCCGCTGCTCGGTGACGACACCGTGCAGCACGACCGTGCTCGCCGCTTCCGGCCGGTTGGCCGCCGCGCCGACACCGCCGGCGAGCGCGCGTCCGCCGGAGTCGGCGACCACGGCGTCGGGCCGCGGCTCGTTGCTGAACTCGTCCTCCATGCGCTGCGCCGAACCCACCGTGACGGCGAAGAACGTGACCATGGCGGCGGCCAGGAGCAGCGGCATCGCCACCGACGCGGACCGCTGCGGCACCCGCCGCACCTCGGCGGCGGCCAGCTTCCACTGCGCGCCGCCGAAGCGGCTCGCGACCGTGCCGAAGATCCGGCCGAGCGCGGGCACGACCACCGGCCCGAGCACGCCGAACAGGCCGAACACGGCGGTGATGCCGGAGAACAGGACCAGGAAGATCGCGGCGAGCGAGCCGGCGGCGAGAACCGCGAGCGCCGCCATGACCGTCGCGGTGACCACCAGGCCGATGCCGAAGAACCGCCGGCGGCGCACCACGGCCCGGTCGGGCGTCTGGCCTTCGGACGTCCGCAGCGCCGCGAGCGGCGAGATGCGCGCGGCGGCCAGCGCGGGCCGGACCGCGGCGAACGCGCTGAGCGTGGCCGCCGTGACGACGCCGATCACCAGCTGGCCGGTCGAGGGCAGCAGCGGCGGGCTCAGCTCGACCGCGCCGAGCAGCGAGGACAGGCCGGTGGTGTCGAACAGCCTGGCCAGCAGCCACGCCACCGACCCGCCGAGCACCGCGCCGAGGACGCCCGCGACCGCGCCGGTGAGCAGCGCCTCGAAGAGGTTCGCCCAGACCAGCGGGCCCCGGTGCGCGCCGAGGCAGCGCAGCAGCGCGGTGTGCCGCTGGCGTTGCGCGTAGACGGCGCGGTAGGTGGCGGAGGCGACGAAGACGGACGTCGCCAGCGCCAGGATGCTGAACGGCAGCAGCACGGCCGCCAGGTCGTTGTCGGGCGGCTCCGCCGCGATCGCCGCCCTGGTGTCCACCGGGAAGCCCTCCCCCACGGCCCGGGCGACGGCGTCGCGGTCGCCGCCGACCACGTAGATCGCCTCGACCCGGGGCTCGCCGCCGAGCTTGGCGGCCAGGCGCTCGCCGACCACGATCACCGGCTCCTCGCCGAACGAGCCGCGCTTGGTGATGCCCCGGACGACCACGTCCACCGGCTTGCCCGCCGCGTCGGCTACCCGCACGGAGGAGCCCGGCTTGAGGCCGTGCTCGTAGGCGGTGACCCGGTCGAGCGCGATCTCGCCGTCGGGGCCGGGTGAGCGGCCCTCCAGGATCGGCACGCGGTGCAGGTCGGCGCGGTCGGGCTCGATGTCGGCGGTGGCGCGCCGGTCGCCCGCGCGCCCGCCCTCGATCAGCAGGTCGGCGCGGACCTCGCGGATCGGTTGCGCCACCGTCACCCCGGCGACCTGCGCCACCCGATCGGCGGTCGCCTGGTCGAGAACCGCGTCCGAGTAGAGCGGCGGGCGGACCACGAGGTCGACGCCGGCGGGCACGGTGGGCGCGCCCTCGTTCGCGGCGCGCACCATCGCGTCGCTGAGCATCAGGGCGGCCAGCAGGCAGGCGACGCCGACCACCAGGGCGACGCCGGGCAGCGCGGCGCGACCGGGCCGGTTGCGGAACTCGGCGACCGCGAGCCGCAGGGATGTGGGCACAACTCCTCCTCGTGACGCGAACGCCACGACGTTAGGAACCGGGGGCGTCGGCAGGCGTCGGCCCGAGGTAGCACGGCCCGGTGCTACCAGGGGAGGATCTTGGCGTGGAGCACGTGGTAGTGGTGGACACCGACGGCACGCCCATCGGCACGGCGACGCGCGCCCGGATGCGCGCGGAAGGCCTGTGGCACCTCTGCGCCGTGATCGTCGTGCGCTCGCTCGACGGGACCCGGCTGTACGTGCACCGGCGCACCGACACCAAGGACGTCTACCCCGGGCTGTACGACCCGACGTGCGGCGGTGTCGTCGCGGCGGGTGAGACGCCGGACGAGTGCGCGGTGCGGGAGTTGGCGGAGGAGCTGGGGGTTTCGGCGGCGCCGGAGTTCCGGTTCAGCACGCCCTTCGTGGACGGAACCATCCGCTATGTCGCGCACGTTTACGAGGTGCGCAGCGATGGACCGTTCGTGCACCAGCCGGAAGAAGTGGCGTGGGGCGGCTGGCTGGGGGCGGACGAGGTGCGGGCGTTGGCGGAAGACCCCGGGTGGCCGGTCGTGCCGGACGGTCGGGCCCTGATCCGGGAGTGGTTCAGATGGGCATGATGTTCGCGATGTCGATCCCCGGCCTCGCCCTGCTGCTGCTCGCACTCGCTTCGGGCGAGCGGCTGTGGAAGTGGGTCCGCCGGCGCCAGGGTCACCCGGTCGTGTCCGCGACCGCGATGGACGAGTTCACCACCCTGTTCCACGGCAGCAAGCACATCGAGCTGGAACAGCGCCAGGTGACGCTGATGCTGGGCGAGGACGAGGAGTCGGGCGCGCCGCCGCGCGGGCCGGTGGACCTCGACTCGGGCGCCGTCAGGCTCATTCCCAGGCCAGCGACGCCCGAGTAGCCCAGTACCGCTCGGCGGGCTCCGCGCAGTCGGCGAGCTCGTCCGGCGCCAGGTCGACGTCGCGTGCCGCGAGGTTGGCCCGCAGCTGCTCCGGGCTCGCCGCGCCCGAGAGCACCACGTCGGCCCACGGTTGGGCGAGCACGGCGGCCAGCGCGACGGCGTCCGGGCCGACGCCGTGCTCGTCGGCCAGGTCGCGCACGCGGGGCGGCGGGTCGACGGCCAGCCTGCCGTTGGCCAGGCCCTCCTTGACGAACACCTCCGCGCCGGACTCCTTGGCGAACGCCAGCGCCGGTCCCGCCGAGGTCTCCAGGACGTTCCAGGTGGATTGGACGCTGTCGAACAGCCGCCGCCCCTCGACGGTGAGCTCCAGCGCGCGGCGGATCGTCTCGCCCTGGTGCGGGCCGGAGGTGGAGAAGCCGACGCGGACGCCCGAGTCGCGCAGGCCGCCCAGGGCGAGGAGCAGGTCGAGGTCGCCGAACAGCGGGCTGTCGGAGGTCAGCGAGTGCACGTCGTAGAGGCCGACGTGCGCGCCGAGCAGGTCCTCGGTCTCCCGCCACTGCCGGGTGAACCGCTCGACCGAGTGCTCCTTGACCTCGTGCGTGTCCGCGTCCCGCCGCCAGTCGGCGACGTAGGCGTAGCCCCACTTGCTCGACACCTGCACGTCCTGGTGGCCGCGTGCGGCCAGCCACTGGGCCAGGAACTCCTCCGCGCGGCCGTAGGAGCGGGCCGCGTCGACCCGTCGCACGCCCGCCGCGTAGGCGGCGTCCAGGACGGCGTGGCACTGGGCGCGCATGGCGTCCACGTCGCGGTGTTCGGGCAGCGCGTGCTCGCGGCCGAGGTTGATGTAGGCGGGGCGGCCGAGCGCGGCCAGGCCGAGGGCGAAGTCGGGCACGTCCGACACGGTAACGGGCGGCCTTCCGAGCCGCCGGACGCCGTGGCGGGGTGCTGCCGTGTCGGTGTCGCCGAACCGCCGATGCCACCGGGTCCGCCTCCGAACCCGGTGGCCGCGGGTTCCCACGCCCCCGCATCGCTGATGCGGGAGACCGGTGCCGCAGAAGGTGGTCGACGTGTCAGGCGTCGCGGCGGAGGAGGGCGAGGGCGCCCGCTCCCAGCGCCAGGGCCAGGTAGGCGAGCATGACCAGGCCCGCGCCCAGTGGCGACAGGGGTGCGTCCGGTGACTCGGCTGCCAGTTGGGGTGCCAGGACCGGCAGCATCACGGAGTACACGCGTTCGTTCCAGGGATCCGGCAGGATCAGGGTCAGGGACGGCAGCACGAACAGCAGGGCGCACAGGGAGACCAGGGCGCCCGCCGTGGAGCGGAGCAGGAAGCCCAGGCCCAGGCCGAGCAGGGCCAGCAGGACCAGCGACGCGGTGTTCGCCAGGAGGGTCGGCAGGGCGTCGGTGAACGAGCTGTACGCCGAGATCGGTTCGGGGCGGTCGCCGGTGATCAGTTCTCCGGTCTGGTAGGCGAGCAGGACGGTCGCCAGGCCGATCAGCAGCGACGCGCCGGCCACCACGACCGTCTTCGCCAGCAGGTAGGCCCCGCGCCGCGGCACGGAGACGAGGGCGGTGCGGATCATCCCGCTGCCGTACTCCGAGGTGACCGCCAGGGCGCCCAGCACGCCGAGGCAGAACTGGGTGAACGGGACCACCATCACGCTCGGGTCGGCGGCGCCGAACTTCTGCTGGAGCTCCGGCGGCGAGGTGTCCCAGTCGGCCGTCATCAGGTACGACACCAGCGCGCCGCCGAGCAGGCACACCGCGATGGTCGTCAGGACGTAGGTGGTCGAGCGGACCGAGCGGAGCTTCAGCCACTCCGAGTTCAGCACGTCGGTCATCGGGCGGTCTCCCGGGTGCGGTACTCCACGCTGTCCTCGGTCAGCTCGAGGTAGGCGTCCTCCAGGGACGCGCTGCGCGGGGTCAGTTCGTGGATGGGGATGCCGTCGCGCGCGGCGAGGTCGGCGATGTCCGGGGCGTCCAGGCCCTGGACGAGCAGGGCGCCGGCGTCGGACCGGGTTCTCGCGCCTGCGGCGGACAGGGCGGTCACCAGGGCGTCCGGCGCGGGGGTGCGCACCAGGACGTCCCTCTTGAACTTCTCCTGGAGGTCCTGCATGGACGCCTCCAGGATCAGCTTGCCGCGGCCGATCACGATCACCCGGTCGGCGGTCAGGGCCATCTCGCTCATCAGGTGGCTGGACACGAGCACGGTGCGGCCCTCGCGGGCCAGGTCGCGCATCAGGTGCCTGATCCAGCGGATGCCCTCCGGGTCGAGGCCGTTCACCGGCTCGTCGAACAGCAGCACGCCGGGGTCGCCGAGCAGGGCCGCCGCCACCCCGAGGCGCTGCTTCATGCCGAGCGACAGCGAGCTCACGCGCCTCTTCGCCACACCCGCCAGGCCGACCTGCTCCAGGGTGGCGACGGCCCGGCTGTCCTTGATGCCGTTGCTGCGGGCCAGCACGCGGAGGTGGTCGTAGGCGGACCGGCCGCCGTGCACCGCGCCCGCGTCGAGCAGCGCGCCGACGTGGTGCATGGGCCGGCGGATCCCGGCGTACCGGCGACCGTCGACGAGCGCCTCGCCGCTGGTCGGCCGGTCGAGGCCGAGGATCGCCCGCATGGTGGTGGACTTGCCCGCGCCGTTGGGGCCGAGGAAGCCCGCGACGTAGCCGGGTTTCACCTCGAACGAGAGGCCGTCCACCGCCCGGGTGGCGCGGTAGCTCTTGGTCAGTTGCCGTACTTCGATCATGGGGAGGAGCCTGCCGGGGCGGGGGCGCGGGCGGATCGGACCGAGGTCCTCGGTTCGGGGTCGGACCGTGGTCCGACGCCACCGGCGGCCACGCCGGTTACCGTGCCGTCCGTGATGTCGCGAGTCCTGCGGATGCTGCCCACCGCCTACCTGTACGCGCTGGACGTGGCCGCCGCCGTGGTGCTGGTCATGGTGTACCTGGACTTCGCCCGGATGTCCGACGTGCCGGCGTGGCTGGGCTACCCGGTGGCGGTCCTGGTCGGGGCGCCCCTGGCGCTGCGCCGCAAGCGGCCGCTGCTCACGCTCGGCATCGTGCTCACGGCGCAGAACGTGGCCACCATCGCCCACATCACGCTGGAGCCCTACAGCGCCACCGCGTTCGCGATCTACCTGGTGGCTTCGGCCTACTCGTCGCGGGTGGCCGTGGGCGCGCTGGCGGCCACGCTCGGCTCGGCCTGGGTGGCGGTGTTCATCGGCGAGGCGTGGCCGGAGTCGGCCGGGCTGTCGATCTTCCTCACGCTGGTGGTGTGCGCCGCGTGGGCGTTGGGGCGCGCCACGCGGATCCGCCGGTCCTACGAGGCCCGCCAGGCCGCCGAGGCGTCGTCCAAGGCGGTCGCCGAGGAACGCCTGCGCATCGCCCGCGAGCTGCACGACGTGGTCGCGCACAGCCTGAGCCTGATCACGGTCAAGGCCGGGGTCGCGGCCCACGTGGCGCCGTCGCGGCCCGAGGAGGCCCAGGAGGCGCTCCAGGTCATCGAGAGGGCCTCGCGCGGCACCCTGGTCGAGATGCGGCGACTGCTGGGCGTGCTGCGGTCGGAGGACTCGGAGGCCGAACTGGCGCCCATGCCCGGCCTGGCCGACTTGCCCGAACTGGTGACGCGGGCGTCCCTCGCCGGGGTGGACGTGTCGCTGTCGGTGACGGGCTCGCTGCCCGAAGGGCTGGGGCTGACCGTGTACCGGATCGTGCAGGAGTCCGTCACCAACGTGGTCAAGCACGCGGCGCCGGCCGCCTGCGAGGTGTCGATCGTCGTGGGGGACGCTTCGGTCGAGGTGCGGGTGGTCGACGACGGGCCCGGCGAACGGGTGTTGGCCGGTGGCGGAGGGGGGCACGGGTTGATCGGGATGCGGGAACGGGTGGCGGTCTACGACGGGACCTTCTCGGCCGGTCCGCTGGCCGGCGGCGGGTTCGCGGTGCGCGCCGAGGTTCCGCTGTCGTGATCGACGTGGTGGTCGTGGACGACCAGGCGCTGCTGCGCGGCAGCTTCCGGGTGCTGGTGGACTCGGCGGACGACCTGCGGGTGGTCGGCGAGGCGGGCGACGGCGCCGAGGCCGTGTCGGTGGTGCGGTCGACGTCCCCGGACGTGGTGCTGATGGACGTCCGGATGCCGGGGGTGGACGGGATCGCGGCCACCCGCGAGATCGGCTCGTTCAGCGCGGCCCGGGTGCTGATCCTGACCACGTTCGACCTGGACGAGTACGTGTACTCGGCGTTGCGGGCGGGCGCGAGCGGGTTCCTGCTCAAGGACACTCCCCCGGCCGACCTGCTGGCCGCGATCCGCGTGGTGGCCGCCGGCGACGCCCTGCTGTCACCCTCGGTGACCCGTCGCCTGGTCGCCGAGTTCTCCCGCACGCCCGCGCCCCGCACGATCCGCCTCCACGGGATCACGGAACGTGAGCAGGAGGTGCTGCTGCTGATCGCCCGCGGGTTCTCCAACGCCGAGATCATGGGCGAGCTGCACCTGTCCGCCGGCACGGTGAAGACCCACATCGGCCGCCTGCTGCACAAGCTCCAGGCGAGGGACCGGGCACAGCTCGTCATCGCCGCCTACGAATCCGGCCTGGTCAGCGCCCGCTCCTGACGACCGGCCCCGATCGTGGCCCGCCCGGCTCGGTCAGGTCGTCCGGTGGTGTCGAAGCCATGAGGGGCCGGGCGAGGGCAGGTGCTCGCCGGCCCCGCGATCCCGTTGTGGCCCGGTTCGGCGCGGGTCTTCCGCCGGCCCGCGATCCGGTCGTGGCCGGGGGACCTGCCGCCGGCCGAACGGCTCCCGTGCGGCCGGTCCGACCTGCGCAGGACGAGACTGGACCTTCTGAACCGATTCACGCCCAGGTCGCGAGCGGTGGCCGCGCGAGGTGCGCCGGTGGGGTGAGGGGTGTCCGCGCCCGCCCTGAACGCGGAAAACCCGCCCGGCGCGGTGGCCGGACGGGTTCTCCAGGCGGGTTGATGGATGGCAGTGCGGTCCTACAGGTACTGACCGGTGTTCGTGGCCGTGTCGATGGCCCGACCCGACTCCTGGTTCTTGCCGGTCACCAGCGTGCGGATGTACACGATCCGCTCGCCCTTCTTGCCCGAGATCCTGGCCCAGTCGTCCGGGTTGGTCGTGTTGGGCAGGTCCTCGTTCTCGGCGAACTCGTCCACGATCGCGTCCAGCAGGTGGCGCACCGACAAGCCCGGCTGCTTGGTGTCCAGCAGGCTCTTGATGGCCGCCTTCTTCGCGCGGTCGACGATGTTCTGGATCATCGCGCCCGAGTTGAAGTCCCGGAAGTACAGGACCTCCTTGTCACCGTTGGCGTAGGTGACCTCGAGGAAGCGGTTCTCCTCCGACTCCTCGTACATCCGCTCGACCGTGTGCTGCACCATGCCGTCGATGCAGGCCACCGGGTCGCCGCCGAACTCGGCCAGGTCGTCGGCGTGGATCGGCAGGTCGGGCGTGAGGTACTTGTTGAAGATGTCCTTCGCGCCTTCGGCGTCCGGACGCTCGATCTTGATCTTGACGTCGAGCCGGCCCGGCCGCAGGATCGCCGGGTCGATCATGTCCTCGCGGTTGGAGGCGCCGATCACGATCACGTTCTCCAGGCCCTCGACGCCGTCGATCTCGCTGAGGAGCTGGGGCACGATCGTGGTCTCGACGTCGGACGACACGCCGCTGCCGCGGGTGCGGAAGATCGAGTCCATCTCGTCGAAGAACACGATCACCGGCGTGCCCTCGGAGGCCTTCTCCCGGGCGCGCTGGAAGATCAGCCGGATGTGCCGCTCGGTCTCGCCCACGAACTTGTTGAGCAGCTCGGGGCCCTTGATGTTGAGGAAGTAGCTCTTGGCTTCGCGGTGGTCCTCGCCCCTGGCGGCGTGGACCTGCTTGGCCAGGGAGTTCGCCACCGCTTTCGCGATGAGCGTCTTGCCGCAGCCGGGAGGGCCGTACAACAGCACGCCCTTGGGCGGGCGCAGCTTGTACTCGCGGAACAGGTCGGCGTGCAGGAACGGCAGCTCCACGGCGTCGCGGATCTGCTCGATCTGCCGGTAGAGGCCACCGATGTCCTCGTACCGGACGTCGGGCACCTCCTCCAGCACCAGGTCCTCGACCTCGGCCTTCGGCACGCGCTCGTAGGCGAAACCCGCCTTGGAGTCGACCAGCAGGGAGTCGCCCGCCTTCAGCGGCGAATCCATCAGCGGCTGGGCGAGCCAGACGACCCGCTCCTCGTCGGCATGGCCGACGACCAGGGCACGGCCGATCGAGCTGTCGGCGGTTTCCGACGCCAACACCTCGCGCAGCGTGCAGACCTCGCCGGTTCGCTCGAAGTCGCCGCCCTCGACCACGGTCAACGCCTCGTTCAGGCGCACCGACTGGCCGAGGACCAGCGACGGCGTCTCGACCGCGGGCGATACCGAGACCCGCATGCGGCGGCCGGAGGTGAACACGTCCACCGTGCCGTCGTCGAACCTGGCCAGGAACACGCCGTAGCCGCTGGGCGGCTGCGCGAGGCGGTCCACTTCCTCGCGCAGCGCGAGCAGCTGGCTCCGCGCTTCTCGAAGGGTGTCGATGAGCTTCGTGTTGCGCTCGGTCAGTTGGCTGACGCGCTCCGTCGCCTCCGCCAACCGCTGCTCCAGCAGGCGGACGTGTCGTGGGGATTCCGTCAACTTGCGGCGCAGCAACGCGATCTCGTCCTCCAGGAACCTGATCTGCGCTGTCAGCTCACCAGAGTTATTGCCCTTGTTCAGCTCGCCACCCTCATCGGGCTGGCTGCCGGGATGACCGTGCTGCATGTCGGCACCCTCCTCCCGTGTTCGTACGACAACGGTACCGGCGATCACCGACAAAAGCGGCCACCCAGCGGGTTCGGAGGCGTCGTGTGATGACACAAACCGCCCGCTCGGCGGGGTCAACTGCTCCATACCGGTGTCAGCCGGAACCTCCCACCCGCTACCGTGCGTCCAGTACTAGTCCCACGTGAGTGGTCCGGGCAGTGTCCACTGCCACCAGCGGAAAGTTCTAGGAGAACGTGATGTCCGTCCCGCCGCAGCAGCCGGGTCCGTACGGTCAGCAGCCGGGTCAATTTGGCCAGCAACCAGGCCAATTCGGCCAGCAGCCGGGATACGGCCAGCAGCCCGGCGGGTACCCGCCGCCTGCCCAGGGGTTCCCACAGGGTGGGCAGCAGCCCGGCTACGGCACGCCACCCGGCGGTTACCCGCAGCAGGGCCAGCCCGGCCCCGGCCAGCAGCCGTACGGCCAACCCGGCCAGTTCAACCAGCCCGGTTACGGCCAACCGGGTGGTTTCGGCGATCCCTACGGCACGCCGCCGAAGAAGAGCCCCCTGCCGTGGATCTTGGGCGGGGTCGGCGCCCTGGTCGTGATCGGCGTCGTGGTCACGCTGGTCATGACGCTGGGAGGCGGCAGCAACGGCACCGCCAAGGACGCCGCCGACAGCTACGTCGCGGCCGTCAACTCCCGCGACTTCGACAAGCTCACCGCGCTGACCTGCGACACGAGCAAGAAATCGATTGACGACATCAAGAAGGCCACCGACCCGGGCGCCTTCGCCGCCGAGCTCGAGAAGGAGCTGAAGGACCTGCCCCCGGAGTTCCAGGAGCAGATCAAGGCGGCCCAGGAGGCGGCGAAGAGCATCAAGGTCAACCTGACCGTCGACAAGGTCGAGGAGAAGAGCGACACGGAGGCCACGGCCACCATCTCGGTCAAGTTCGACGGCGTGCCCGACAGCATGAAGGAGTTCGTCAAGGACGACACCGACACGCTGCCGTTCAAGAAGACCGACGACGGCTGGGTCGCCTGCCCGAAGAGCTGACCCGCACGACCGGTGGACAACGGCCCCGCACACCACGTGCGGGGCCGTTTCAGCTGGTCAGGCGCTCGATCAGCCCTTGGACGGGCGGCGCTGCGGCCGGGGCGGCGTGACGCCGTCGGCCAGCCTGCGGGTGGTCAGCAGGAACGCGGTGTGCCCGATCATCCGGTGCTCCGGCCGCACGGCCAGGCCCACCACGTGCCACGGCCGCACGAGGGTCTCCCACGCGTGCGGCTCGGTCCAGTGCTGCTGCTCCCGGATCGCCTCGGTCACCTTCGACAGCTGCGTCGTGGTCGCCACGTACACCACCAGCACGCCGCCCGGGATGAGGCTGCGCGACACGGCGGGCAGCACGTCCCACGGCGCGAGCATGTCCAGGACGACCCGGTCGACCTCGCCCTCGTGCTCGTTCACGTCGGCGACGGTCAGCGACCAGTTGCCGGGCCGCTCGCCGAAGAACTGCTCGACGTTGCGGATCGCGTGGTCGGCGTGGTCCTGGCGGACCTCGTACGACGTCACGCTGCCCTTCTCGCCGACCGCGCGCAGCAACGAGCAGGTCAGCGCGCCCGACCCGGCGCCTGCCTCCAGCACCCGCGCGCCGGGGAACACGTCGCCGTACATGACGATCTGGGCGGCGTCCTTGGGGTAGATCACCTGGGCGCCGCGCGGCATGGACAGCACGTAGTCCGGCAGCAGCGGGCGCAGCGCCAGGAACGACGTGCCGCCCACCGAGACGACCACGGACCCCTCGGGCTGCCCGATCAGCTTGTCGTGCGACAACGCGCCGCGGTGCGTGTGGTACTCCTTGCCCGGTTCGAGCACGATCGTGTAGTGCCGTCCCTTCGGGTCGGTCAACTGCACCCGGTCTCCCGGCTGGAACGGACCACTGGCGGTGCTCACCGCGGCGAACCTCCTGCTTAAACGCGCGTCAACAGCGCACGATGGTCGCACGGAGGCCGCACACGGCCCGTAGCGGCCTACCGGCCGTCCGACCCGCGTTCACTCGCCCTTGTCGGTGACCTTCTCGGTGAACCGGCCCTTCGCCAGCTCGGTGACCGTGTGGTACACGGGCCAGCCCACCAGCCAGATCGCGCCGATGAGCGTCATGGTCGCCATCTGGCCCCACAGCGCCTGCGTGCGCTCCGGCGTGCCGGCGACGAACATGAGCAGCAGCATCACCGAGCACGCGATCGCCCACGCCACCGCGAACTTGCCCCACTCGCGCCACTCGTGGCGCACCTTCGCCAGGCCGTGCTTCGGCGGCTTCACCGGCGGCGGCCCACCGGCGAACCGGTGGGCGACGCGCTGGTCGGCCCACCGCATCATGCTGTGCCCGAACGCCACGCTCACCCCCAGGTAGATCGCGGCGAGCCCGTGCACGCTCGTCGCCTCGCCCCCGGACCTCAGGTCGAACACGGTCGCCACGAGCAGCACCACGTCCACCAACGGGGTACAGGCCAGCAGCACCGCGCCGAGTCTGCGCATCCGCAGCACGTACCGGGCCAGCAGCCCCGCGCCCAGCACCACCCAGAACCCGATCTCGCACGCCACGATGAGGAACACCAACGGTTCGACCACGTCCTCAATGCTGCCGCCCGCGGACCTCGCGCGCGTCGGCGGGCTGACCGATCCCGGGTCATCAGTTCGTAGGACGCTTCGGGCCTTGCCCTGTGCTGTGATGACGTGGTGGAGCTCCGCCCGAAACACCGCGACGTGCTGACCGCGGTGGCCTTCTTCGCCTTGGGGCTGCTGATCCACCGGCTCGGCCTGGACCAGGTGACGGGCGACCGCGGCGGGTCGACGCCGCTCGGGGTGCGGGTGGCGATCCTCGCGGTGGCGTGCGCCGGTCAGGTGTTCCGCCACCGGGCGCCCGTGGTGGCGCTGGGCGTGGCGGGCGCGGCCACGGCGGTGGACCTGCACTTCGGCCTGAGCATGCCGGTGATGATGGTGTGCATCGACGTGCTGTTCGTGGCCACGCTGCACGGGCCGCGCGCGCTGCACCGGGTGCTCGTCGCCGTGGTGGCCGCGGCGACGGTCGGCATCACGGCGACGTCCGCCGCGACGGGCGACTGGCGGCAGTCGTTCTACACCGGGTTGCTGCTGTTCTCGCTGCTCGTGGTGCCCGTGTGGTGGGCGACGAACGTGCGGCGGCACCGGGAGAGCGCCGAGCAGGTCGCCCGCATCGCCGAGCTGGACCGGCGGGCCGCGGTGAACGCCGAGCGCAACCGGATGGCCCGCGACCTGCACGACGTGGTGGCCGGGCACATGTCCGCGATCGCGATCCAGTCCGAGGCCGTGCTGTCGCTGCGCTCGGGCGACCCGGAGACCGCGCGCACGGTGTTGAAGTCGGTCCGCGAGAACAGCGTGCGCGCGTTGGCCGAGATGCGGACGATGATCGACGTGCTGCGGGCCGACGAGCCGGCGGACGAGCCGGTGGCGGTGCGGCTGGCGGACGTGGGCGCGCTGGTCGAGTCGGCCGCCGCGGCCGGGCTGGACGTGGAGCTGCGCGGCGCGGACGTGGGCGAGCTGCCCGTGGGCGTGGACGTCGCGGCGTACCGGATCGTGCAGGAGGCGTTGACCAACGCGGTGAAGCACGCGCCGGGCGCGCGCACGTCGGTGGTGCTGGAACGGCAGGTCATGCGGTTGGTGGTGGTCGTGCGGAACGACGTGGTGGACGGTGCGCGCGGCACGGGGACGGGAACGGGGTTGGTGAGCATGGCGGAACGCGCCCACCTGGTCGGCGGGGTGTTCGCCGCGGGTCTCGACGGGGCAGGCGGCTGGGTCGTGCGGGCGGAGTTCCCGCTGTGATCCGGGTGGTCGTGGCCGACGACCACGCGGCGATCCGGGCGGGGCTGGTGATGATCCTCGGCGACGCGGAGGGCATCGAGGTGGTCGGCGAGGCCGAGGACGGCGCGACGGCCGTGCGGCTGGCCAAGCGGCTCGAGCCCGACGTGGTGCTGATGGACATCCGGATGCCCGGCGTGGACGGCATCGAGGCGACCCGGCGGCTCAGCGGCGTGTGCGACGTGCTCGTGCTGACGACGTTCGACCTGGACGAGTACGTGCGCGGCGCGCTGCGGGCGGGCGCGGCGGGGTTCCTGCTCAAGTCGGTGGAGGCGTCCGCGCTGGTGGACGCGGTGCGGCAGGTCGCGGCCGGTGACGGCGTGCTGGCGCCGAGCGTGACGCGGCGGGTGATGCGGGAGTTCGCCTCGGCCGCGCCGCGAGCGCGCCCGGCCGCGCTGGACGCGTTGACCGACCGCGAGGTGGAGGTGCTGCACTGCCTCGGCGAAGGGCTGTCGAATCACCAGATCGGGCGAAAGCTGCACATCGGTGAGACGACGGTGAAGACGCACGTGTCGCGCGTGCTGACGAAGCTCGACCTGCGGTCGCGGGTGCAGGCGGCGATCCTGGCGCAGGAGGCCGGGTTGGTCGGCGGGCCGGGCGAGGACGACCAGGTCAGCGGCGGTTCAGCGCGGCCTTGAGGTCCTCGCGGCGCAGCACGCCCGCGGGCCGTCCTTCGAGGTCGACGACCAGGTACTCCCAGGCGGCGGTGCCGTGCACGCGCTCGACCACCTCGGCGCCCGTCTCGTTCTCCAGCAGCACGGTCTCCGGCCGGATCGGCACGGCGGCCTGCTCGGCCGGGGCGTGCGGCGAGGTGCTGGCCAGGCGACGTGCCATCTCGCGGTCGAGCAGGCCGGCGGCGACACCGTCCGCGCGGACCAGGACCACGCCCCGGCCGGCGGACGCGGTGAGCGCGCCCGACACCGGGCTCTCGGCGGGCAGTTGGAGCACCGGTCGGACGAGCTCGCCCAGCGTGAGGCCGTCCGGCCAGGTGCTGCGGCGCTCGGCGGTGAACTCGCCGCGCGCGCCGGCCAGCACGAACCACGCGGTCAGCAGGCACACGCCGAAGCGGAGCCAGCGGTCCTCGGCGCCGTCGAGCACGCCCCAGACCGCCCAGACGACGAGCAGCGCGGCCACCACGCCGCCGCCGACGACGGCGGCCTTCGTGCCCGTCGCACGCCGGCCGGTGACGGCCCACACGCCCGCGCGCAGGATCCGGCCGCCGTCCAGCGGCAGGCCGGGCAGCAGGTTGAACACCGCGACGGCGGCGTTGGCGAACGCGGTCTGGGCGATCAGCAGCCAGACCGCGTCGGGCTGCGGGATGGTGGAGGCGGCCACCGCGAACGCGCCCGCCAGGACGATGGAGACGATCGGGCCCGCGGCGGCGATGGCGCCCTCGTGGCCGGGGCGGGTCGGGGTGCGCATCACCTCGGACACGCCGCCGAGCAGGAACAGGCGCAGCCGGCGCACCGGCAGGCCGAGGCGGAGCGCGACCAGGCTGTGGCCGAGTTCGTGCGCCAGCACGGACAGGCCGAGGAAGACCGCGAACGTGGCGGCGAGCAGCACGCCGGTGAGGCCGCCCGTGCCGGGCGCGATGCGGCCGACCAGCGGCGCGTAGAGCACCACGATGGCCGCCGAGCCCAGCCACCAGGACGGCGCGAGCAGCACCGGGATGCCGGCCACGCGGAACAGCGGCAGCCCGCCGTCCCGGCCGACCTGCCGTCGCCAACCACTCGTCGTCGCCACGGGACGAGCCTAGGCGGCCGGGTGTATCAGGACTGTGTTGGATCAGCGCCGGGTCGGGCCCGCGTCGGGCTCGCGTCGCCGATCCGGGCGCGCAGGCCGTCGAGGATGAGGTCGAGGCCGAAGCCCAGGGCCTCGTCCTCGCCTCCCCCGGCCGCCTCCGCCAACGCGGCCCGCACCGCCGGGTACCGGTCGCCGCGCTCGCGCACCACCTCGGCCACGATCGCGCCGAACTGCGTGCCCGCGTCGCCGCCCGGCGCCGTCGCCGCTTGCTGGGCGATGTTGCGGACGTGCCCGGCGAGCACCGCCAGCACGTCCATCCGCTCGGCGCCGCCCAGGCCCGCGCCGTCGAGCACGGCCAGCGCGGCCTCCATCCAGGCCAGCTCGTTCGGGCCGATCACGCGCGGGCCCGTGGTGGCCTCCAGGACCCACGGGTGGCGCACGAAGCCGGGCAGCAGCCCCAGCGCCCACGCGCGCAGCCGTGCGAACCGGTCGCCCTCGCCGAGGTCGGCGGGCGGCGTGCCCATTGCCAGGTCGGCCATGAGCGCGACCAGCTCGGACTTGCCGGGCACGTAGCGGTACAGCGACATCTTGGTGAAGCCGAGGTCCGCGGCGACCCGCTGCATGGAGACGGCGGCGAGCCCCTCGGCGTCGGCGATCGCGATGCCGGTGCGGGCGATGAGCTCGTGGGTGAGCGCGGGCTTGGGGCCGCGGCGAGGGCCGGGGCGGTCGCCCCACAGCAGTTCGAGGCTGCCCGTCAGGTCCATCGCCACCTCCGGTGTTGCCGTCGCGAAAAAACTGTGTCTACGATACACAAATAGAATTGCTTCCGATGGACACAGTTAGGGGCGGACATGGCCGACAAGCAGGTCCTGATCTCCGGCGCGAGCGTCGCCGGACCGGCGCTGGCCTACTGGCTCGCGCACTACGGCTTCGAGCCGACCGTCGTGGAGATCGCGCCCGCGCTGCGCGGCGGCGGGGCGGCGGTCGACTTCCGCGGCGAGACGCACCTCGCCGTGCTGGAGCGGATGGGCGTGCTGGACCGGCTGCGCGAGGTCCGGACCGGCGGCAGCCCGATGACGTTCGTGGACGAGCGCGACCGCACCGTGCTCCACCTGCCGGCGGAGTTCGCGGGCGGCGACGTCGAGGTGCTGCGCTCGGACCTCTCGCGGGTGCTCTACGAGCACGGCAGGGCTCGGGCGGACTATCTCTTCGGCGACTCGATCGCCGCGTTGGCCGAGACGCCCGACGGCGTCGACGTGACGTTCGCCTCCGGCGCTCAGCGCACGTTCGACTTGGTCATCGGCGCCGACGGCATCCACTCCCGGGTCCGCGCGCTGGCCTTCGGGCCGGAGGAGCGGTTCGTCAGCCACCTCGGTTACTACGTCGCGAGCTGGGACCTGCCCGCCGACTTCGACGCGCCGGCCGAGCCGGTGAGCTACAACGCGCCGGGGCGGCTCGTGTCCACTAGCGGCGGCCCGGACCGGCCGGGCGCGTTCGTGGTGTTCAAGTCGCCGCGGCTGGAGTACGACCGGCACGACGTGGCCGGGCAGCGCCGGCTGCTCCACGACGCGTTCCGCGGGGTGGGGTGGCGGACGCCCCGGTTGCTGGCGACCTTGGAGCACACGACGGAGCTGTACTTCGACTCGATCAGCCGGGTGGACGTCCGGCCCTGGTCACGGGGGCGGGTCGCGCTGGTCGGTGACGCGGCCTGCGGCGCCACCATCGGCGGCATGGGCGCGGGCACCGCCGTGGTCGGCGCGTACGTGCTCGCGGGCGAGCTGGCCACGGCGGATGGCGACCACGAGACGGCGTTCCGGCGTTATGAGGACCGGATGCGCGACTACGCCCGGCGGTGCCAGAAGGGCGGTGACCGGACGGGGAAGTTCCTGGCGCCGGCGAGCCGGTTCGCCCTGCGCGCGCGCAACGGGCTCCTGGGCACCAAGTTCCTGCTCGACCTGATGCTGAAGGCAGGCAAGGACATCACGAACAAGATCGACCTGCCGGACTACGCGCACGCCGCCGCGTAGCGCCTCGCGCGGTTCGGACCCGATCTTGTCGGGGGGTTGGCCTATGGTTCTGGGCCATGGCAGTGCCGACGATCACCGAGCGCCCTGTTCGCAGGCCAGCGCTGTCGCCCTCGCGAGCGGGCGACTTCAAGCAGTGCCCGCTGCTCTACCGCTTCCGCGCCGTCGACCGGCTGCCCGAGAAGCCGACCAGGGCGCAGGTGCGCGGCACGGTGGTGCACGCGGTGCTGGAGGACCTGTTCGGCCTGCCCGCCGACGAACGGCTGCCGGAGAAGGCGCGGGCGCTGGTCGGCCCGGCGTGGGAGCGGGTGCGGGCCGAGCGGCCGGAGTTCGCCGAGCTGTTCGCCGAGGGCGATCCGGAGCAGGAGCGGTGGCTGGCGTCGGCGGAGGAGCTGCTGGACGGCTACTTCGGCCTGGAGGACCCGCGCCGGTTCGACGCCGACGCCCGTGAGCTGCTGGTGGAGTGGGAACTGCCCTCGGGCGTGCTGCTGCGCGGGTACATCGACCGCGTGGACGTGGCGCCGACCGGCGACATCCGGGTGGTCGACTACAAGACGGGCGCCGCGCCGCGCGAGGTCGGCGAGGCCAAGGCGTTGTTCCAGATGAAGTTCTACGCGCTGGTGCTGTGGCGGCTGCGCGGCGTGGTGCCGCGCCAGCTGCGGCTGATGTACCTGGCCGACCGGCAGGCGTTGGCCTACCAGCCGGACGAGGCGGAGCTGACCCGGTTCGAGCGCACGCTGGAGGCGATCTGGGACGCCATCCTGCGCGCGGCGAAGTCCGGCGACTTCCGGCCGAACCCGGGCAGGCTGTGCGACTACTGCGACCACAAGGCGCTGTGCCCGGCGTTCGACGGCACGCCGCCGCCGTACCCGGGCTGGCCGGAGCCGGACGCCGGGGTGGAGACCGCGCTGGACCGGGCCGACTGACACGCGGTGTCCGGGCCGAGCGGTTCGTCGTCGAAGGGTCGTGTCGAGGGGGTCGTGCTGAGGGGATCGTGCTGATGGACGCGTTCTACGAACAGCTGGACTCCGACCGGTTCGCCGCCACCGGGCACACCACCGGTCCGTGGGGCAACGACAGCCAGCACCTGGGGCCGCCGTCCGCGCTGCTGGTGCGGGCGTTGGAGCGGTGCGCGCCGCGGCCGGAGGCGGTGCTGTCCCGGGTGGCGTTCGAGGTGCTCGGCCCGGTGCCGGTCGCGGAACTGACCGTGACGGCCTCGGTGGTGCGGCCGGGGCGTTCGGTGGAGCTGTTGTCGGCCGAACTGGCGCACGGGGGCCGCCCGGTACTGCGGGCGAACGCGTGGCGGATCGTGGCGGGCGACACGGCGGCGGTGGCGGCCGGCGCGGGTGAGCCGCTCGTCGCGCCGTCGACGTGCGAGCCGATGGCCGTCCCGGAGCACTGGCGGGGCGGCTACCTGGCCGCGATGGAGTGGCGTTCGGTCAGCGGCGGCATCTTCGCGCCCGGTGACGCGGTGGTGTGGGCGCGGCCGCAGGTGCGCGTGGTGGCCGGCGAGGAGCCGACCGCGGCGCAACGCCTGTTCACCGTGGCCGACTCGGCGAGCGGCGTGTCCAGCCGGCTGGACATCCGCACGTGGTACGCGATCAACACCGACCTGACCGTGCACCTGCACCGCGAGCCGGTCGGCGAGTGGTTCGCCCTGGACGCGCGCACGGTGATCGGACCGTCGGGCGTCGGCGTGGCGAGCAGCGTCCTGCACGACGAGCACGGCCCCGTGGGGCACGGCGCGCAGTCGCTGTTCGTGCGGGAGCGCTAGGCCCACGGTCGCAACCGGCACGCGGCGCGCGCACCATGGGGTCATGAGGTTCGCGGACCGCTTCGACGCCGGACGGGTGCTCGCCCGGGCGCTGGCCGGCGAGTCGTGGACCGATCCCCTGGTGCTCGGCCTGGCCCGCGGCGGCGTGCCGGTGGCGTTCGAGGTCGCCTCCGCGCTGGGCGGTGAGCTGGACGTGGCCGTCGCCCGCAAGATCGGCGCGCCCGGCCACCCCGAGTACGGCATCGGGGCGGTCACCGCGAACGGCGAGCCGATCTTCGACGAGGACGCGCTGCGCATGCTCGGCCTCACCCGCGAGGACCTGGCCGAGACGTGCGAGGCCGAACAACGGGAGGCCCGGCGGCGGCTGGAGCTGTACCGGGACGGCCCGGTGCGGCTCGAAGGCCGGGACGTGCTGGTCGTGGACGACGGCCTGGCCACCGGCGTCACGGCCCGTGCCGCGCTGCGCGAAGCCCGCGGGCAGGACCCGCGACGCCTGGTGCTCGCGGTGCCGGTGGGCGCGGCGGACTCGGTGCGCGCCCTGCGCGCGGACGCCGACCTGGTGGTCTGCCCGCACCCGCGGACGGATTTCCGGGCGGTCGGCCGGTTCTACGGTCACTTCGACCAGACCACCGACGACCAGGTGGTGGAACTGCTGCGCCGTCAGAGGGCGCGGTAGTGCTCGACGGTCGGGAACGGGTCGTAGAAGTGGTGCAGCAGCGCCTTCCACCGCGGGTACAGCGGCCCCTGCCGGAAGCCGACCGTGTGGTCCTCGAGCCGTTCCCACCGCACGAGCAGCAGGTACCGGGACGGGTGCTCGACCGACCGCCGCAGGTCGACCGAGACGAACCCGGGCGACTGCGCGATGACCTCGCGAGCCTGGTCGAACGCCTGCTCGAAGTCCGCCTCCAGACCGGGGCGGACGTCGAGGGCGGCGACTTCCAGGATCACAGGTGCTTGTAGACGTCTTCGAGGGTGAGACCGCGCCCGAGCATCAGCACCTGCACCCGGTACAGCAGCTGGGAGACCTCTTCGGCCAGGCGCTCGTCGGACTCGTGCTCCGCGGCGATCCAGACCTCGCCGGCCTCCTCCAGCACCTTCTTGCCCTGCGCATGCACCCCGGCCTCCAGAGCCGCGGCGGTGGCGGAGCCCTCAGGGCGGGTGCGTGCGCGTTCGCTCAGCTCGGCGAACAGCTCGTCGAAGGTCTTCACGGGGTCTGATCCTCCCATCCCCCGAACGGTCGCAGGCACCCAGGACCCCGGTCCGGCGGGCGCGGGCGCTAGATCCCGTAGTGCGGGTCGGTGAAGGGCCACACCTGCGCGATCCACTTCGGCACGAACGCGTCCAGCGCGCGCTCCAGGTCGGTGCCCACGCGGTCGTCCACCACCCACCACGAGATCCGCGCGTCGGCGCTGCGCCCGGGGTCCTCGACCGGGTCGATGTAGACGCAGCCGTACAGCTCGGTCTCGTCGGCGTTGAAGAGGGCGTAGTTGAACGACTCGTGCGCGTCCTGCTCCCGTTCGTGCCGGGCGAGGTCGACGCGGTCGTGCTCGTAGGTCATGTCGGCGGGCGGCCAGCCCCACTTCTCGCCGTACCGCGACCACAACCGCTCCTGGGAGCCCATCACGGCGGGGTAGTCGACGTCCACATCGGACTCGCGGATGGGCCGCAAGTGGTGTTCGGCGTCGAGCGGGACGTGCGTCGGGTGGGCGAAGTCAGCGGGCAGCCACGGCATGGCGCGGATTCTGCGTCGGCCGGGGCGCGACCGCCACCGAAAAACCGATGGCGCGATTTCCGACACACCCCACACACTGCACCGATGACCGATGGGCTGGTGCTGCGGACCGCGCGCCCCGAAGACCTCGAGCAGATCGGCGCGCTGCTCGTCGACCGCGGCGAACCGGCCGACGCCGTCGACCACCGCCTGGTGGTCCAGGACCCGGACGCGGGCTGGGAGGCGTGCGCGGTCGTCGTGGACGGCGACAAGGTCGTGTCCACCGCGACCCTGCTGGACGAGACGCTGGTGCTCGACGGGCTGGAGATCCCGGCGGGCCAGGTCGAGCTGGTCGCCACCGACCGCGCCTACGAGGGCCGCGGGCTGGTGCGCGCGCTGATGGGGTGGGCGCACGAGCGGTCCGCCGCGCGCGGCCAGCTGGTGAACGTGATGCTCGGCATCCCGTACTTCTACCGCCGGTTCGGCTACACGTACGCGATCCCGATCTCGGCCACCCGGCCGGTGACGGGCCGTCCCGACGGCGGTGGGCACGCGTTGCGCGAAGCGGGTGCCGAGGACATCCCGGCGATGGCCCGGCTCCAGGACGCCGAGCAGGCGCGGGCCGACCTGCGGATGCCGCACTCCCCCGGCCTGTGGCGGTGGTTGGTGGCCCGCGACGGCAGCACGCAGTGGCTGGTGGAGCGGGACGGCGTGCCGGTCGCCACGGGTCGCACCACCCCGCCGGACGAAGGCGCGCGGCTGTGCGAGGTGGCGGCCGTCGACGAGGCGGCGGCGCACGCGCTGCTCGCGTTGACCGGTGCCGAGGAGGTGACCGAGCGGCCGGGGTCGGTGGCGGGTGAGGCGCTGGAGCCGTTCCTCGGGCCCGCGGAGCCGGACGCGGCCTCGTACTACGTGCGGATCGGCGACCCGGTGGCGGTGCTGGAGCACCTGCGGCCGGTGTTCGGGCGGCGGTTGCGGGAGGCCGGGCTCGGCGACCGGGAGGGCGAGGCGGTGGTCTCGTTCTACGGGTCGCACGTGCGGCTGCCGTTCAAGGCGGGCGAGGTCGGTCCCGTGGTGGCCGGCGGGCGGATGCAGGCGCCGGGCGCGGCGGGTGGCGGCGGCGTGGCGCCGGACCTGCTGGCGTCGCTGCTGTTCGGCCCGCACGGTCTGCGCGGCCTGACCGCGCGGGAGCCGGACGTGTACCCGGGCCCGAACGCCGAGCTGATGCACGCCCTGTTCCCGCCGGTGCGCGGCGACCTGATGACGTTCTACCTGCCGTAGGTCAGGCGGCGGCCAGGTCAGGTGGCGGCCAGGTCAGGGGGCGGCCAGGTCAGGGGGCGGCCAGGAACAACTCGCGCGCCTCGGTGATCGCCCGGGTCAACGCCTCGGGTTCCGGCCGCAGTCCCGCGACGATCTCGTCGACACCGCGCAGTCCGGCCTCCTGCAACAGCCGCTTCTCGTTCGTCGTCCACTGACCGCGTGCGGCGAGCACGGCGTGCGCGGTCTGGAGCGCGGCGGTGACCAGCGTGGCCGCGACCTCGGCCAGCCGGCCGCTCGGCGCGTGCGCGGAGAGGGCGTAGTCCAGCGTCAAGGCCGCCTTCTCGCGCCAGACCGCGGGCGCCGCCGCGCGCAGCGCCTCCGGGTAGGTCGGGCGGGGCAGGTCGCCGCGCAGCACCCGGTGCCGCGCGAGCTCGCCGACGACCAGGTAGCTGGGGATGCCGGCGAGGTGGAACAGCAGCGGCTCCCAGTGGAAGCGGCCCTGCTCGGCCTCGGCGAGTTCGCGCTCGACCACGTCGAGGTCGCGGTAGTGGACGTCGACGCGCCGGCCGTCCACGGTGAGCCAGGCTCCGCCGTTGAAGACGCCGCCGCCCCACTCGCCGATCTCCGAGACCTGCCCCTCCCACCCGACCGCGCGCAGGTCGGCGGGGTCGAAGGCGCCCCGGTAGTAGACGGCGAGGTCCCAGTCGCTGTCCGGGGTGCCGGTGCCTTGGGCACGCGATCCGCCGAGGGTGACGGCGTGCACGGCGGGCAGGGCCGCGAGCCGGTCGGCGACGTGGTCGAGGAACGTTTCGTCGGTCATGGGCACGGCGACATGCATAGCCGCCGGCCGGGGGCCGCGTCAGCCGAATTCTCCGTCAGAGGGTCGCGAACTCGACTCCCATCGCCACGCCCGCGAGCACGAGCAGCACGCCGGTGGCGGCGAGCGTGCGACGGTAGCCGGTGTCGCCGAGCCTGCGGCGTCCACGTGCGACGAGCAGGGCGATCACGACCTTGCCGCCGACCAGGGTGAGGTAGAACCCGGTCAGCAACGCCACGCCCCCGATCGCTGACGTGCGCCAAGTGGTGATGGTGAGCGGGCCGAGCGCGGTCGCCCACGCGATCCACGGGTGCGGGCTGAGCAGGTTCACCAGCACCGCTCGGCGCAGGGCCGCGGCATCCGGCGGAGGTTGGTCGGGCGAGGGCTGGGCGGTCAGTGAGGCCGAGCGGGCGTCGCGGACGGTCTGCACGCCGGTCCACACGACGAACACCGCGCCGACGACGCCGAGCACGCCCAGCGCCCGCCCCGGCAGGCGGTCCAGCAGGAGCAGGGTCACGGCGACCACGGCGGCGTCCGACAGCAGCGGCGCGCAGGCGGTCAGGGCGCCGGCCCTCCAGCCCGACCGCAGCGCCGACGTCACCACCAGCACCAACAGCGGACCGGGGCTGATGCTCGCGGCCAGGCCGAGGGCCAGTCCCAACCCCAGTGCGTCCACGGCGGCAGACTAGGTCACGTGTCCGAGTTCGCCCGAGTCCTGGCCACCCTGCGGCAGATCCGCGGCCTCAGCCCGTTCTTCGCCCTGGACGTCGGCCGGCCCGACGACAGCTGGCACGACGGCGCGGCCCTGTCGCACGGCCCCGCCCTGCCCGACGCCCTCGACCGGATCTCCGCCCGGTACCGCACCGGGGAACGGCGGGTCGCCGCGTCGTTGTTCTTCCTCGGCTACACCGCGCGGCTGCTGAGCCCGGTCGTCGCCGCACGCGCGGTCGGCGGCGACGTGCCCGACATCCGCCCGGCCAACCTGTGGTGGCGCTACACCCCCGAAGGGCTCCAGGTCCGGCTCAAGGACCCCGTCACCGGCGTCGGCGTCGCCGAGTCGCTGGAGCCGGTGGTCGAGGCGGTGCACGCGGTCACGCCGGTGGCCCGCGGCCTGCTGTGGGGCAACGCGGGGTCGTCCATGGCGGGCGCGCTGCGCACGATCAGCCGCAGCGGCGTCGACTGCGACGCGCTGGCCGCCGAGCTGTTCGCCGACCCACCGCTCAAGGACACCGGCGAGTTCATCCCGTTCCCCGGCGAGATCGCGTTCCGGCGGCGCAGCTGCTGCCTGTACTACCGGCTCGACGGCGGCGGCACGTGCGGTGACTGCCCGTTGCCGGCTCGTCGGAGGTGAGCGACGACAACTCGTCTGGTCGGTTGTGCCGGCCCTCGATCCACCTCTACGGTCGCAGCGCCGCAGTGGACGGGAAGCCGGTGTGAATCCGGCGCGGTCCTCGCCACTGTGACCGGGGAGCCAACCCGCCGAGAACGTCACTGGCCGCGCTCAGCGGCTGGGAAGACGCGGGGACGGCGTCGATCCGGGAGTCAGGAGACCGGCTGCGGCACGAGTTGTTGTTGACCTTCCACGAGGTATGGAGGAGGCCGTCATGACGAGCCCCGCGCACCCCCTTTCCACTCCCGTCCCCAAGTGGGCCTACGCCGTCGCGCTGGTCGCGTTGACCGTGACCTGGCTGGTCCTGCAGGAGAACGGCATCGCGCTCGGCCACGCCGCCGAGACCGTGCACGAGTTCTTCCACGACGGGCGCCACGCGCTCGGCGTCCCGTGCCACTAGGCGCGGGCGCCATGTCGACGAACACCTACAAGGGCCTGTTGCTGCGCGGTCTCGGCGCGGGCGCGGTGGCCGGGCTGCTCGCGGGCCTGGTCGGCGTGCTGGTGGTCGAGGCGCCGATCCGGGCGGCGCTGGCCGTCGAGCAGGCCCGGCCCGCGGCGCCCGACGCGGGTCACGGGCACGGCGAGCTGTTCAGCCGCGGCACGCAGGTGGTCGGCGGTGTGCTCGCCGCGGTCGTGGTGGGCGTCGCCGTCGGCGCGCTGTTCGCCACCGCCTACGCGGGGTCGCGGCGCTGGTTCGCGTCGAAGGCGCCGTTCGTCCGGGCGGTGGCGCTGTCGGCGGCGGCGTTCGGGGCGGCGGCGCTGCTGCCCGCGGTGAAGTACCCGGCCAACCCGCCGGCGGTGGGCGACCCGGACACGGTCGAGTACCGCACCGTGCTCTACCTGGGGCTGATCGCGGCCGGGCTGCTGGTCGCGGTCGGTGCGAGCTACCTGGCCTCCCGGTTGGGCCGCCTCGGCACGCCGGTCCGGGCCACCGCCGTGGCCTCGGCCGTGGTGGCGGCGGTGGTCGTGCTGCTGGTCGCGTTCCCGGCGACGCCGGACGCCGTGCCGTCCGACCTACCGGGCAGCGTGCTGTGGGAGTTCCGGCTGGCCTCCCTCGCCGAGACGGCCACGCTGTGGCTCGGCCTCGGCGTCGTGTTCGGCCTGCTGGTCGACCCGGCCACGAGACGGGCCAGGTCGGCCGTCTAGCAGGCTGGTCGGTCTCAGCCGTCCAGCAGCCGGGCGAGCGCCTCCAGGTCCACCCCCACCAGGGACTCCCGGAACACGCGGCGCTCGCCCGGCTCGACCGGCACGTCGCACGGCACGACCAGGACCGTGCAGCCGGCGGCCACGGCGGAGGCGACGCCCGTCGGCGAGTCCTCGATCGCGACGCACCGGGTCGGGTCGACGCCGAGCAGCCGGGCTGCCTTCAGGTACGGCTCGGGCAGCGGCTTGTTGCGGCGGTCCACCTCGTCGCCGCACACCGTGACGTCGAACAGGTCGCGCCCGATGGTGTCCAGCGCGACCTCGGTCAACTGCCGCTCGGTCGACGTCACCAGCGCCATCGGCACGCCCGAGTCGCGGACCGCGCGCAACGCCTCACGCGCGCCCGGCCGCCACGGCAGCCCGGCGCGGAACACCTCCTCGGTGCGCCGCATGATCCACGCCGCGCCGTCGGCGACGTCCTCCTCGGACGGCCGCTCGACGCCCACCTCCGCGAACAGCATCGACATCGTCCGGGGCACGCTCGACCCGACCATCGCCTGCCTGGTCGCGAGCGACAGCGTGCCGCCCAGCTTCTCGACGAACTCGTAGAGCGGGATGTCCCACAGCTTCTCGGAGTCCAGCAGCGTGCCGTCCATGTCCCACAGCACAGCCTCGACCGTCATGTACGTCCTTCGTTGATCACGCGTGGTCGTGTCCTTCACCTGTTCGACGCAAGTATCCCGGACTGTTACGCACGGAGCGTGACCGAGGGTGGGAGGGTCGGCGCCCGGTCAGGCCGGGTCGAGGACGAACCCGGCGCCGTGCCCGGCACGGCCTCACGTGCGAGTTCGGCACCCCGACGTGACAATCCGACGATCTTCTCCGTGACGTCCCGCTCGACGGGATCGGCCCCGAAGGTGTTGGTCTTCACGACGTCCGCGCCGGCTTCGTGGTGGCCGCGGCGGGCTTGGCGCGCGACATCGGACGTGATCACGTCCACGATCTCGTCGCACCCTCGTGACCTGCGAAATCATCGTGGTTCGGATCGGCGGGCCGGGGCTCGGGGCCCGTGACGCCCGCCGTGAGGTGGACGCGGTCGGCGGGCGCGCCCGGGGAAGGCGGCGGGACACGAACCGACATGCGCCAAGCCTACGGCGTCGGGTGTGCGGCAGGGGTCGTAGTCTGGCCGCGTGACCGATCCGGACCAGGCCGCCCAGACCCCCTTCGACCCCAGCAAACCGCTCACCAACCCGATCATGGTGGCGGCGTTCGAGGGGTGGAACGATGCTGGCGACGCCGCCAGCACGGCGATCGAACACCTGCAACTCACGTGGGACGCGACGCCGTTGGCGGAGATCGATCCGGACGACTACTACGACTTCCAGGTGACCCGACCCACCGTCCGACTGGTGGACGGTGTCACCCGACGGGTTGAATTCCCGACGACCCGCCTGTCGGTCTGCCGCCCGCCCGGGTCGTCCACCGACGTGGTGCTCGTGCACGGGATCGAACCGAACATGCGGTGGCGGAAGTTCGCCGCCGAGCTGCTCGGCCACATCGAGGACCTGGGCGTGACCACCGTGGTCACGCTGGGTGCGCTGCTGATGGACACCCCGCACACCCGGCCGGTGCCCGTGACGGGGACGGCGTACGACGAGGCGGCGGCGGCGAAGTACGGGCTGGAGCGGTCGCGGTACGAGGGGCCGACCGGGATCGTCGGCGTGTTCCAGGACCTGTGCGTGCAGGCGGGCGTGCCCGCGATCTCGTTCTGGGCGGCCGTGCCGCACTACGTGTCCCAGCCGCCCTCGCCGAAGGCGACGCTGGCGCTGCTGCACCGGGTCGAGGAGGTGCTGGACGTCGAGGTGCCGCTCGGCGCGCTGCCCGAGCAGGCCGAGGAGTGGGAGCGCACGGTCAGCGAGATGGCCGACGAGGACGAGGACGTGCGCAACTACGTGCGGGCGTTGGAGGAGCGCGGGGACGCGGAGCTCCAGATCACCGAGGCGAGCGGTGACGCGATCGCGGCCGAGTTCGAGCGGTACCTGCGGCGGCGCGGCCGCGGTCCGGGCCGCGGGCCGACCGGGATGTGACTCCGCCCGACCCGACGACCCGGACCTGCCGAACCGCGCGGCTTCGCGGAGGTACTCGCCGAGGGGACCCCTGCTTTTACCCTGCCACGCAGGACCGACGATGTCGCCGGTGAAATCGGCTCCTGTGGACAAGTCCCGGGTCCGGGTCGCGGCGTTGTACGCCGGTGGGTTCCTCGGGCCCTTCGGTGGCGCGATGACGACGTCCGTGCTGCCCGAGGTCGGCGGGGACTTCGGCATCTCCGCCGGCGCGGCGGCGGCCACGCTGACCGGGTACCTGGTGCCGTTCGCGCTGCTCATGCTGGTCTCCGGCACGTTGGGTGAGCGGTGGGGCGCACGACGGACCGTGCGCATCGCGTACGCCGTCTACGTCCTGGCCTCGGCGTTGTGCGCGGTGTCGTGGTCGTTCCCCGCGTTGATGGGCGGGCGGGCCGTGCAGGGTGCGGCCAACGCGTTCACCACTCCCCTGCTGCTGGCCGCGATCGCGGCGGTGACGCCGAAGGCCCGGTTGGGGCGGGCGCTGGGCGTGTTCGCGTCCATGCAGGCCGCCGGGCAGACCTCCGCGCCGTTGCTGGGCGGGTTGGCGGCCGAGGCGTCGTGGCGGTGGGCGTTCGTCGGCGCGGCGGTGGTGGCGGGCGCGTTGGCGGTGGTCGGGTTGCCCGCCGACCTGCCGCGCGACGCCGCACGTCCCCGGCTGCGCAGCGCCTGGCGGGCCCGGACGTTGCGGCCGGCCGCGGTCGGGTTCGTGGCCTGGGGTTGCCTGGGCGGGCTGTCGTTCCTGGTGGCACTGCGGTTGGGTGACTCGTTCGGGTTGAGCGCGGGGCAACGAGGGCTGGTGCTGACCGGGTTCGGGCTGGTCGGGATCTTCACCGCACGGCTGACGGGGTGGTCGATCGACCGGTTCGGCGCGCGGCGGTGGGCGGTGGTCGGCGCGGCGGTCGGCGGGGTGCTGCTGGTCGGCGTCGGCGTGCTGCCGTCGGTGGTCGCGGTCGGGCTGTCGTGGGCGGCGGCGGGCGCGTTCAGCCAGGCGGTGGTCGTCGGGCTGAACGCGCTGGTGCTGTCCTCGGACGAGGCGAACCGGGGCGGGTCGGTGTCGGTGGTGCAGTCGTTGCGGTTCCTGGGTGGCGCGGTGTCGCCGGTGGCGTTCGTGCCGCTGTACCACCTCGACCCGGTGAGCGCGTTCCTCGTACCCGCCGGGCTGGTGCTGACCGTCCCGCCCGTCCTGCTGCTCAGCCGCCGGTCACGCCCCTGGCCGGAACCCGGGCGCCGAGGGTGAGCAGCGCCAGCACGCCGGCCGCCAGGTAGAGCGCGGCCTGGCCGTTGAGCAGCGCGGACAGGCCGAGCACGGGCGTGAGGGCGCCGGCGAGCACCATGCCGAGCGCCTGACCGCCGTCGTAGAGGCTGACGAACGTCGCCATCACCCGGCCGCGCACCTCGTCGGAGGCGTGCAACTGGAGCACCGACATCATCCCGGCGCCCGCGATCACGCCCGGCACGCCCACCACCACGAACGCGGCCAGGTAGAACACCAGCGCGGTGGTCACGTGCGGCCCGTACCAGCCGAGCGCGGCGACCGCGGCGAAGCCGACCAGCGACACGCCCAGGAGCCTGCCGGGCTCGAGCCGGCGGGCCAGCGCGCCGACCAGCAGGCCGCCGAGCAACCCGCCCACCGCCTGCACGCCGCGCAGCAACCCCACCTCGGCCGCCCCGCCGCCGAGCCGTTCGGTCACGAACACCACGAACAGCACCACGAACAGGCCCTGGCCGGTCGCCATCAACACGACCACGGCGACCATCGGCCGCAACGGGCCGCGGATCTCCCGCAGGCCGTCCAGCCAGGCCCGCCACGCGGGTTTCCCCGCCGCACGGACGGGGTCCTCCGTGCCGAGGGTCGCCAGCAGGGCCGCCGCGAGCAGGAACGACGCCACGTCCGCCAGCACCACGCCCGCCAGCCCGGTGTACCCCAGGAGCAGGCCGCCGAGCGAGGCGCCGACCAGCCGCGCCAGGTTGGCGTTCAGGCCCACCAGCCCGTTGGCCGCCGGCACCTGGTCCCGCGGCACCAGCGTCGGCAGCAACGCGTTCTTGGCCGGTTCGAACAACGCCGCCAACGCGGCCTGCACCGCCGTGACCACGTTCACCAGCACCAGGTCGCCGGTCAGCAGCGGCAGCAGGGCGACCGCCTGCGCGAGGCTCACCAGCAGCATCAGCTTCCGCCGGTCCCACCGGTCGGCCAGCACGCCGGCCAGCGGCGACAGCGCCAGGCTCGGCAGCAGCGCCACCACGAACGTCGTCGCGGTCGCCGCCGCCGAGCCGGTGCGCTGGTACACGTAGACCGGGAGCGCGACCAGCAGCACCCAGTCGCCGATCTCGGAGACGAACCCGGCGACCCACAGCCGGCGGAACGCGGGCACACCCAGCGGCCCGTTCACCGCGGGAACGCCCGGATCCCGACGTGCGCGGGCAGCGCCCCCTCGGGCACGTCCCGGCGCACCGGCACCAGGTACGGCCGCAGGATGTCGTCGATCATGCCGAGCAGGCCGGAGAGCTCCTCGGCGGTCACGTTGACCGTGTAGCCGTGCATCGCGGAGGCTTCCAGCCACTCGCGCGGCAGCTCGTGCTGCCGGTCCAGGAAGTGCTGGACCAGCCGGTTGTCCTCGTTGAGGCCCAACGCGATCAGCGCGTCCTGCTGGGTGCGCACCTCCGGGTCGTCGTCGAACGCGCCGACGTCGTAGCCGACCGAGGTGGCCCGCCACGGCCGTTCCCGCCCGTCGCCCGCCTCGACCCGTTCGACGAAACCGGACTTCGCCAGCTGCCGCAGGTGCCAGCTGCAGTTGGAGGCGGTCGACCCGACCGCCTCGGCGCACTCGCTCGCCGTGCGGGGACCGAACGCCAGCAGGTGGTTCAGCAGCGACACGCGCAGCGGGTGCGCCATCGCCTTCAGCGCGTCGGCATCGGTGACCCGTCGGGGCCCTGGGAGATCCATGGCCCCGACGGTATACCTGAAAGAGTTCTTTCGAAAGAGTCCTTTCAGATCCTCAGCCGACGTCCCGCCGCCGGAACCCGACGAAGCCGACCGCCACCAGCGCCGCCGCGACCAGCGTCAACCACAGCAGCGGCGTCGCGGTCACGTCCGCGCCCGGAACCTTGGGGATGTGCGTGAACGGCGAGAGGTCCATGGCCCACTGGTCGAGCTGGAGCAGCGGCCCGAGCTGGCCGAGCACCAGGAACACCACGATCACCGCCCAGCTCGCCGACGCCAGCTTCGGCGCCAGCGCGAACAGCGCCAGCGCGAGGCCCGCGACCACCCAGACCGCCGGGACGTGCGTCAACGCCGCGCCGACCAACCGCACGACCTGGCCGCCGACGTCCCCGACGCGCGCGCCGTGCACCAGCCCCGCGCCCAGGCCCGCGGCGGCCAGCACGACGGCCGTGCCGACGGTCGCGAACAGCAGGTGGCCGCCGACCCACGCGAACCGGCTGACCGGCGTGGCCAGCACCGGCTCGGCCCGGAACTCGGTCTCCTCGGTGCGCAGCCGCAACGTCGACTGCACCACGTAGATCGCGCTGAACAGGGCGATGATGCCGATGATCGACGCCAGGTAGACGTCGACGATCGCGCCCGCGCCGCCCATCTGCGCGATGATCTTCTGCAACGCCGGGTTGGCCTCCAGCATCTGCTCGACGCCGCGCGCGACCGACCCGTAGACGGCGCCGAGCACGAACAGGCTCAGCGTCCAGCCGATCAGCATGCCCCGCTGCAACCGCCAGGCCAGGCCCAACGCGCTGCCCAGCGAGCCGGGCGCGCGGGCCGGGCCGAGCCGGGTGGGCAGCAGGCCGCCGCCGAGGTCGCGCTTGGTCACCAACGTCGACGCGACCGCGATCAGCACCGCGAACAACGCCACCGGCAGCAGCAGCACCCAGTACCGGTCGCCCGCGAACGCCCTCGTCAGCTCCAGCCACCCCAGCGGCGACAACCAGGTCAGCCACGTCGGCCCCTCGTCGCCCGCCGCGTCGCCGACGGCCCGCAGCAGGTAGGCGGCACCGAGCACGGCGCCGGAGATCGAGTTGGCCGTGCGCGCGCTCTCCGACAGCTGCGCGCTGACCGCGCCGACGCCGGTGAACACCCAGCCGACGGACGCGAACGCGAGGCCGAGCGCGAACGACCCGGACGCCGACTCGCCGAGACCGGTCAGGCCGAGCGCGACGAGCAGGCCGATCACGGTGCTCGCCAGCAGCGCCACCACCACGGCGGCGGCCAGCGGCGCGTGCCGGGAGACGACGGCCGAGCCGATCAGCTCCAGCCGGCCCGACTCCTCCTCCGCCCTGGTGTGCCGGGTGACCAGGAACAGGCACATCAGGCCGACGAGCAGCGCGCCGAACACGCCCCACCGCCAGGCCAGCACGCCGCCGGTCGTCGACGCGTCGTATAGCGGGCCGAGCATGGCCAGGAACGCCGGGTTGCTGCCCGCCGTCGCGCCCAGCTGCTGCCGCGACTCGGGCGAGCCGTACAGCTCGCCGACCGTCGACGCGGTCGACAGCGTGATGCCGACCAGGCCGAGGGTCCAGACGGCCAGCAGCAGCCGGTCGCGGCGCAGCGCCAGGCGCACCAGCGAGCCGAGGCCGGTCACGACGACATCGCCCCCTCGGCCTGCCCGGCGGGCAGCTCGTCCTCGTAGTGGCGCAGGAACAGCTCCTCCAGCGTGGGCGGCTGGCTGGTCAGCGTGCGGACCCCGCTGGCGACCAACGCGCGCAGCGCCGCGTCCAGGTGGTCGGTGTCGACCTCGAACCGCACCCGGTTCCCCTCGACCACCAGGTCGTGCACGCCGGTCAGCCCGGCCAGCCCGGACGGCTCGCCGACCAGCTCGGCGGAGACGCTGGTGCGGGTGAGGTGGCGCAGGTCGGCCAACGTGCCGGTCTCGACGGTGCGGCCGTTGCGGATGATGCTGACCCGGTCGCACAGCGCCTCGACCTCGGCCAGGATGTGGCTGGACAGCAGCACGGTCCGCTCGCCGCGCAGCTCGTTCACCGCCTCCTGGAACACGGCCTCCATCAGCGGGTCGAGCCCGGAGGTCGGCTCGTCCAGGATCAGCAGCTCCACGTCCGAGGCCAGCGCCGCGACCAGGGCCACCTTCTGCCGGTTGCCCTTGGAGTAGGCGCGGCCCTTCTTGCGCGGGTCCAGCTCGAAGCGCTCCAGCAGCTCGGCGCGGCGCTTCTCGTTCAGCCCGCCGCGCAGCCTGCCCAGCAGGTCGATCACCTCGCCGCCGGTCAGGTTCGGCCACAGGCTCACGTCGCCGGGCACGTAGGCGAGCCTGCGGTGCAGCTCGGCCGTGTCGCGCCACGGGTCGCCGCCCAGCAGCGACGCGGAGCCCGCGTCGGCGCGCAGCAGGCCCAGCAGGACGCGGATGGTGGTTGACTTGCCCGACCCGTTGGGGCCGAGGAAGCCGTGCACCTCCCCCTCGCGGACGGTCAGGTCGAGACCGTCGAGCGCACGCGTCGGGCCGAAGGTCTTGACCAGGCCCGACACGGATATGGCAGCAGTCATGGACGGTAAGTTACAGTCATTTCACAAAGTCGTGAAGTTAAGGAAGCGTATAAACTGCCACCCGGTCAGCGGACCTCGAAGGGATGATCCGGCGGTGACACAGGTGGACGAGCGGGACGACCAGGCCGTGCTGCGCTTCATCGAGCGCTTCTCCTCGGTGTTCACCGAGTCCGGCATGGCGAGGATGCCCGCCAGGGTGTTCGTCGCGCTGCTCGCCGCCGACTCCGGCGAGATGACCTCCGCCGAGCTGGCCGACCTGCTGCGCGTCTCCCCCGCCGCCATCTCCGGCGCGGTCCGGTACCTCACCCAGGTCGGCCTGGTGAGCCGGGAGCGGGAGACGGGCACGCGCCGCGACATCTACCGCGTGCTCGACGACCTCTGGTACGAGGCGCTGTTCCGCCGCGACGAGATGCTCCGCCGGATGACCGGGCCGCTCAAGGAGGGCATCAGCGCGCTCGGCGCCGACACGCCCGCGGGCAGGCGGATCACCGAGACCCTCATGTTCTTCGAGTTCTTCCACGCCGAGCTGCCGAACATGCTCAAGCACTGGCGGACGTACCGGGACGAGCGACTGGGCGCGCCGGGTTCACCCGACCGGCCCTCCGAACCCTCGTGATCGTGCTGGATCGAACCTGATTCGACGTAGTTACGACTATCGGCGCTAACGGGCGACCGGTTTTGTCCCGACCATGCATGTGACCAGGTCGCTCCACCCGTTCGCGCGGACGTTCCCATCCCCTGCATCGCACGGCCGACCGGCGCACCCGCCCGGCACGGCCGCGCAGCCCTGCCCAAAGGGAGAACCCTCCATGGGAGACGCCCGAACCACCAGAAGACTGGCCGTGCTCGGCCTGGCCGCCGTGTCGGCCGCCGCGCTGGCCTTCGCGAACGTCGGCGTGGCGGCGGCCGAGGGCGACGTGCTCGGCGCCGAGCGCGCCGACGCCGTCCCCGGCTCCTACATCGTGGCCCTCAACGACGCGTCGTCGCCGAGATCCGCCTCCGCCTCGACCGCGTCCTCGCTGGTCGACAAGTACGGCGGCCAGGTCCGCGTGGCCTGGCAGCACGCGCTCAACGGCTTCCACGCCACCATGTCCGCGGCGCAGGCCAGGCGCCTGGCCGCCGACCCGCGGGTCGCGTTCGTGCAGGCCGACCTGCCGATCTCGATCGACGCGGTCCAGCCGAACCCGCCGTCGTGGGGCCTGGACCGCATCGACCAGCGCAACCTGCCGCTGGACAGCGCCTACAACTACGCCACGACCGCGAGCAACGTGCGGGCGTACATCATCGACACGGGCATCCGGACGACCCACTCCGACTTCGGCGGCCGGGCGACCTGGGGCACCAACACGGTCGACACGAACAACACCGACTGCAACGGCCACGGCACCCACGTCGCCGGCACCGTCGGCGGCACCGCGCACGGCGTCGCCAAGGGCGTGCGGCTGATCGCGGTCAAGGTGCTCAACTGCGCCGGCTCCGGCACCACGGCGGGCGTGGTGAACGGCGTCAACTGGGTCACCCAGAACGCCGTCAAGCCCGCGGTCGCCAACATGTCGCTCGGCGGCGGCGTCGACACCGCCCTGGACACCGCGGTGCGCAACTCCATCGCCGCGGGCATCACCTACGCGGTCGCGTCGGGCAACTCCAACGCCAACGCGTGCAACTACTCCCCGGCGCGGGTCGCCGAGGCGCTGAGCGTGAACGCGTCCACCAACACCGACGCGCGCGCCTCGTTCTCGAACTACGGCACCTGCACCGACCTGTTCGCGCCCGGCCAGAACATCACCTCGGCGTGGATGACCAACGACACCTCCACGAACACGATCAGCGGAACGTCGATGGCCTCGCCGCACGTCGCCGGCGCCGCCGCGCTGTACCTGGCGGACAACCCGACCGCGACCCCGCCGACGGTGAACGCGGCGATCGTCGCCGCCGCCACCTCCGACAAGGTCACCAGCCCGGGCACCGGCTCGCCGAACAAGCTGCTGTTCACCGGCACGTCGACCCCCGGCGGCCCGGCCGTGACCAACCCGGGCAACCAGTCGACCGTCGTCGGCACGGCGGTCAGCCTGCAGCTGTCCGCGAGCGGCGGCACCGCGCCGTACACGTTCTCGGCCACCGGCCTGCCGGCCGGCCTGTCGATCAGCTCCTCGGGCCTGGTCAGCGGCACGCCGACGGCCACCGGCACGTCCTCGGTGACGGTGACGGCGACCGACTCGGCGTCGCGCACCGGCAGCACCACGTTCACGTGGACGGTCACGTCCACCGGCGGGTCCTGCGACGCGGTCACCAACGGCACCGACGTGACGATCGGCGACAACTCCGACGTGAGCAGCCCGATCGCGCTGACCTGCGCCACGAACGCCTCGGCGACCACGAGCGTGCAGGTCGACATCGTGCACACCTACATCGGTGACCTCGTCGTCGACCTGGTCGCGCCGGACGGCACGGTGTACAACCTGCACAACCGCAGCGGTGGCGGCACCGACAACATCAACCGCACCTTCACCGTGAACGCCTCCTCCGAGGCCGCCGCGGGCACCTGGAAGCTGCGCGTCCGCGACCAGGCGTACCTGGACACGGGCTACATCAACAGCTGGACGCTCGACGTCTGAGCGTGACGTGACCGGCGGGGCCGCCCCACTTCGGGACGGCCCCGTTCGCGTGTCGCCACTACGCGCGGCAGGAGGTGCGGGCGGGTCCGGTCAAGCCCCTTCCGCGGGGCTTTAGAGCTCCACGCCGAGCAGCGAGTCGGCCGCGGCGCGGAACAGGGTCGGGCCCGTGTGGTCCGAGCCGCCGGTCGAGAGGGCCTCGGCCGCCCACGCGTCCAGCGCGGCCAGCGCCTTGGGCGTGTCGAGGTCGTCGCCGAGGTGGTCGCGCAGGCGGGCGACGGTGGCGACCGCGCTCGGCCCCGTCGACAGGGCCGCCGCGAGCCGCCACTTCGCGAGCCTCGCCTCGGCCTCGGCCAGCAGGCGGTCGCTCCACGTCCGGTCGGTGCGGTAGTGGCCCGCGAACAACGCCAGCCGCACCGCGTTCGGGTCGACCTTCTGCGCCCGCAGCTTGGACACGAAGACCAGGTTGCCGCGCGACTTGGACATCTTCTCGCCGTCCAGCCCGATCATGCCCGCGTGCACGTAGTGCCGGGCGAACGGGTGCTCGCCGGTCGCCGCCTCGGCGTGCGCGGCGGAGAACTCGTGGTGCGGGAAGATCAGGTCCGACCCGCCGCCCTGCACGTCGAACGACGTGCCGAGCCGGTTGAGCGCGATGGCGCTGCACTCGATGTGCCAGCCGGGGCGGCCGGGGCCCAGCTCCGACGGCCACGACGGCTCGCCCGCCCGGGCGGCGCGCCACAGCAGCGCGTCCAGCGGGTGGCGCTTGCCGGGCCGGTCCGGGTCGCCGCCGCGCTCGGCGAAGTACTTGGCCATCGTCTCCAGGTCGTAGTTCGACTCGTAGCCGAACCGCCCGGTCGCCGTGTGGTCGAAGTAGACGTCCGGGTGCTCGGGGTCGTCGACCCGGTACGCCGCGCCGCCGGCCAGCAGCTTCCCGATGACCTCGACCACCTCGGGGATCGCGTCGACCGCGCCCACGTAGTCGCGCGGCGGCAGCACCCGCAGGCTCACCATGTCCTCGCGGAACAGCGCGGTCTCCCGCATGCCCAGGACCACCCAGTCGTCCTGGTCGCGCTCGGCCCGCTCCAGCAGCGGGTCGTCGATGTCGGTCACGTTCTGCACGTAGTGCACGTCGTGGCCGTTGTCCAGCCACACCCGGTGGACCAGGTCGAACGCCAGGTAGGTGGCCGCGTGCCCGAGGTGCGTGGCGTCGTACGGGGTGATGCCGCAGACGTACAGCCTGGCGGTGGCGCCGGGGGCGGTCGGGCGCACCTCACCGGTGGCGGTGTCGAACAGCCGCAACGGGCGCGGCTCCCCCGCTACCCGCGGGACAGGAGTGGATGACCAGGTCTGCATGTGAACGACCCTAACTCGCCGGTCGGACGGGCCACGAAGCGTCCGCACCGCGGGACGCGGGCGTACCCTCTGACCAGGGGACCTGGGAGATGGTCGCGATGATCCTGGACATCGTCATCGGCGCGCTGGGCCTGTTCGCCGTCGGCCTCGCGAGCAGCGCGCGCATCGTCAAGCAGTACGAGCAGGGCCTGGTGTTCCGCTTCGGCAGGGTGCGACCGGCGCTGCGCGGGCCGGGGCTGACCATGGTCGTGCCGGGCATCGACCGGCTGCGGAAGGTGAACCTCCAGATCGTCACCCAGCCCATCCCGGCTCAGGACGGCATCACCCGCGACAACGTCACCGTGCGCGTGGACGCCGTCGTGTACTTCAAGGTGGTCGACGCGGTGCGCGCCGTCGTCACGGTCGAGGACTACCGGTTCGCCATGCTCCAGGTCGCGCAGACGTCGTTGCGCTCGATCATCGGCAAGAGCGAGCTCGACGACCTGCTGTCCAACCGGGAACGCCTCAACCAGGGCCTGGAGCTGATGATCGACAACCCGGCGGTGTCCTGGGGCATCGAGATCGACCGGGTCGAGATCAAGGACGTGGCGCTGCCGGAGAGCATGAAGCGGTCCATGTCGCGGCAGGCCGAGGCGGAGCGGGAGCGGCGGGCGCGCATCATCACCGCCGACGGCGAGCTGCAGGCGTCGAAGAAGCTGTCCGAGGCCGCCGCGGCCATGTCCGCCACGCCAGCCGCGCTGCAGCTCAGGCTGCTGCAGACCATCGTCGAGGTGGCGGCGGAGAAGAACTCGACCCTGGTGCTGCCGTTCCCGGTCGAGTTGCTCCGCTTCCTCGAACGGGCGTCGGGCGCGATAGAACAGCAGGTCACGGTGCCCAAGCAGGGCTGAGCGTTTGCCCCGTGCGACGGACGGGGGGACGATGTGGTCTGGCTCACGTCGTCAGGACGAGGGAGGCGGCATGACCGCGCTCAAGCCGGAACCGGTGATCACCCACCCGGGTGCGGCCCGACGACGGTCCAAGGGCTCGGTGCTGCTGGGGCTGCTCCGCACGACCGACCCGAAGCAGATCGGGATCCTCTACCTGGTCACGTCGTTCATGTTCTTCATGGTCGGTGGCGTGATGGCCCTGCTCATCCGCGGCGAGCTGGCCCGGCCGGGGCTCCAGTTCCTGTCCAACGAGCAGTACAACCAGCTGTTCACCATGCACGGCACGATCATGCTGCTGCTGTACGCGACGCCGATCCTGTTCGGTTTCGCCAACTACATCCTGCCGCTGCAGATCGGCGCGCCGGACGTGGCGTTCCCCCGGCTCAACGCGTTCTCCTACTGGCTGTTCCTGTTCGGCGGGCTGACTGTGATGGCCGGGTTCCTCACGCCCGGCGGCGCGGCGGACTTCGGCTGGACCGCCTACACGCCGCTGAGCAGCGCCATCCACAGCCCCGGCATCGGACCGGACCTGTGGATCATGGGGCTGGCGGTGTCCGGCCTCGGCACGATCCTCGGCGGGGTCAACATGGTGACGACGGTGTGCTGCCTGCGCGCGCCCGGCATGACCATGTTCCGGATGCCGATCTTCACCTGGAACATCTTCGTCACCAGCATCCTGATCCTGCTGGCGTTCCCGATCCTGACCGCCGCGCTGATGGGCCTGGCCGCCGACCGGCACCTCGGCGCGCACGTGTTCGACCCCGCCAACGGCGGCGTGATCCTGTGGCAGCACCTGTTCTGGTTCTTCGGCCACCCCGAGGTCTACATCGTCGCGCTGCCGTTCTTCGGGATCGTGTCGGAGATCTTCCCGGTGTTCAGCCGCAAACCGCTGTTCGGCTACAAGGGACTGGTCTTCGCCACGTTCGCCATCGCCGCGCTGTCGGTGGCGGTGTGGGCGCACCACATGTTCGCCACCGGAGCGGTGCTGCTGCCGTTCTTCTCGCTGATGACGTTCCTGATCGCGGTGCCGACGGGCATCAAGTTCTTCAACTGGATCGGCACCATGTGGAAGGGGTCGATCACCCTGGAGACGCCGATGCTGTTCAGCATCGGGTTCCTCATCACGTTCCTGCTCGGCGGGCTGACGGGCATCATCCTGGCCTCGCCGCCGCTGGACTTCCACGTCACCGACACGTACTTCGTGGTGGCCCACTTCCACTACGTGCTGTTCGGCACGATCGTGTTCGCCACCTACGCGGGCCTGTACTTCTGGTTCCCCAAGATGACCGGGCGGATGCTGAACGAGCCGCTGGGCAAGCTGCACTTCTGGACCACGTTCCTGGGCTTCCACGGCACGTTCCTGATCCAGCACTGGCTCGGCAACATCGGCATGCCCCGCCGGTACGCCGACTACCTGCCCGGCGACGGCTTCACGCTGATGAACACGATCTCCACGATCGGGGCATTCCTGCTGGGCGCGTCCGTGCTGCCGTTCGTGTGGAACGTGCTGCGCAGCTACCGGTTCGGCGACCCGGCCGAGCGCGACGACCCGTGGGGCTTCGGCAATTCCCTCGAATGGGCGACGACGTGCCCGCCGCCACGGCACAACTTCACCGAGCTGCCGCGGATCCGGTCCGAGCGGCCCGCGTTCGAGCTGCACTACCCGCACATGGTGGAGCGGATGCGCGACGAGTCCCACTTCTCGCTGCGGCCCGGCAAGCACCGGGTCGAACCCGACGCCACGACCGAGAAGGCCCTCGCCTCGACCGAGCGGGAGCGCGAGACGAAGGACGAGGTCAAGGAGGACCGGCAGGACTGAGCCGGCCGCGTTGTCGGGCGTTCGCCTGATAGTCGGGCACCTGGTTGCTTCCCTACGGTGATGTGTCCCAGTCGGGACGGGGTTTCCGGACGACCGTTGGGGAGGACCTCGGATGTCACGAGGCAGAACGGCACGCCTGCGTGCCGCCGTGAGCGCTTGCCTGGCCGCCGCGGCCGGGCTGGTGGTGTTCGCGTCACCGGCGCAGGCCGCGCCCGCGTTCCAGTTGCCGTTCGAGTGCGGGCAGGAGTGGCGGCTGGACACGTGGGCGCACAGCCCCGCGCTGGACATGGTGCGCGAGCCGAACCAGGTGGGCACCCTGGGCGCGGCGCTGCTGGCGCCGGCGGCCGGCACGGTGAACAAGTCCACCTACCACGACAACGCCGGCCACATGATCCAGATCAACCACGGCGGCGGCCACTTCACCACCTACCTGCACCTGGACTCGCGTGCGGTCGGGGTCGGGGCGCGGGTCGCCCGGGGTCAGCTGATCGGGCGGGTCGGCAAGAGCGGCCCCACCTCCAACGGCCACCCGCACCTGCACTACGAGCAGGGCTTCGACGCGAACGGCGACGGCAGCGCCACCTGGGGCTTCGCCGGCGCGGAGCGCGTGGCGGCGACGTTCGACGGGGTCACCTACACCGGGGCCTCGCGGACCTGGCGTGACGTCACGAGCCGCAACTGCCAGGAGGAGCCCGACCTCGAACGGGTGTCGGACTTCAGCGGCGACGGCCACTCCGACGTGCTGGGCGTCAACGCCGCAGGCGACCTGCTCTACTACCCCAACAACGGCCTCGCACTCTCCACGCCCAAGCAGATCGGCCACGGCTGGCGCTCGTTCTCCCAGGTCACGGCCGCGGACTTCAGCGGCGACGGGAACGCGGACGTGCTCGGCGTCAGCGCCGCGGGCGACCTCCTCTACTACCCGAACAACGGCCTGGCGCTCTCGTCACCGAAGCAGATCGGGCACGGCTGGGGCTCGTTCTCCCACGTCATGGCAGCCGACTTCAGCGGCGACGGACACGCCGACGTGCTCGGCGTCAACGCCGCAGGCGACCTGCTCTACTACCCCAACAACGGCCTCGCACTCTCCACGCCCAAGCAGATCGGCCACGGCTGGGGCGCGTTCAGCCACGTCATGGCAGCCGACTTCAGCGGCGACGGACACGCCGACGTGCTCGGCGTCAACGCCGCAGGCGACCTCCTCTACTACCCGAACAACGGCCTGGCCCTCTCCACGCCCAAGCAGATCGGCCACGGCTGGGGCGCGTTCAAGCAGGTCTTCGCGTCCGACTTCAGCGGTGACGGGCACGCCGACGTGCTCGGCGTCGACGCCGCAGGCGACCTGCACTACTACCCGAACAACGGCCTGGCGCTCTCGTCACCGAAGCAGCTCGGACACGGTTGGGGCGCGTTCCCGCACGTGATGTGACCTCCGGGGGTGGCGCGGACCCGGCCGGGGACGCGCCACCCTCCCGTCAGCGGCGCTTGCGGGACCGCAGGTAGTCGCTGACCACGGCCGCGCCCAGGCCGTCCTCGCCGGGTGCGACGACCCGGCCGCCGGACCGCCGGGCCACCGTGTCGACGAACCTGGTCAGCCTCGGGTCGTCGCCGAGCCGGAACACCGTGATCGACGCGCCGAGCCGGGCCAGGTTGTCGACCTCGACCAGGGTCTTGCCGATGGTCCGCGGCAGCGGCGGGTACTGGAACTCGGCGTCGCCGGTCGCCTCCAGGTGCGCGGTCGGCTCGCCGTCGGTGACCACCAGGACCACCGGCTGCGCGTCGGGGTGCTTGCGGACGTGCCGCCCCGCCAGCAGCAGCGCGTGGTGCAGGTTCGTGCCCTGCTCCCACACCCCTTCCAGGGCGGTGAGCCGGCCGATGTCGACGGTCTCGGCGTGCCGGCCGAACGTGATCAGCTCCAGCGCGTCGGTGCGGAACCTGGTCCGCACCAGGTGGTGCAACGCCAGCGCGGTGCGCTTCATCGGCACCCACCGGCCGTCCTGCACCATCGACCAGGACGTGTCCACGCACAGCGCGACCGCCGCTCGTGACCGCTGCTCGGTCTCGCTCACCTCGACGTCGACCACGTCGAGCTCGACCGGGCCGCCCGCCGACCGCAGCACGGCGTTGGTGACGGTCCGCGGCACGTTCCACGGCTCGGTGTCCCCGAACCGCCACGGCCGGGTCGACCCGATCAGCTCACCGGCCGCGCCGGCGGACGAGTTGTCCCGCTGACCCTGCTCGCGGGCGCTGTCGAGCACGCCGCGCAACGCCGTCTCGCCCAACCGCCGCAACGCCTTCGGCGTCAGCCGCAGCGAGCCGTCCGGCGCGCGTTCCAGCAGGTTCTGCGACCGCAGCTCGCGTTCCAGCTCGGCCAGCCGCCGCGCGTCGACGCCCGCCTCCGCGCCGAGCTGCCGGACCAGCGCCTCCAGGTCGATGTCCTCCAGCCGCGCGCCGGGGTAGCCCTGCGAGAGCTGCTCGGCCAACGCGTCCAGCTCGGCCAGGTCCGCCATCGCCTGCGCGCCCTCGCCCAGGCCCAGCGGGTTGTTGCCGCGGAACCGCGCCGAGCCGTCCCAGTCCTCCCCCGGCCGCAGCCCTTGCAGCAGGGCGTCCAACCGGGACAGTTGCGAACCGACGCCCGAGTTGCCGAACGCCTGCTGCGACAACGACGACAGCTCCTGGCGCTGCTCCTCGGACATCGAGTTCATCATGCGCTGGGCGGCGGCGGACCGGGCGGCCAGCGCGTCGATCAGCTCGTCGACCGAATCCGGGTTCTCCGGGAAGAACTCGCCGTGCTCGCGCATGAACCGCTCGAACCGCTCGCCCGTGTCCTCGCCGGCGGCGTGCGCGGCGAGCAGGCCGTTGAGGTCGTCCAGCATGGACTGGATGCGCTGCACGTCCTCGGGCCGGACGTTCTCCATGGCCTGCTTCATGCCCTGGAAACGCTGGTCCATCAGCTCGCGGCCGAGCAGGTTGCGGATCTGCTCGTAGGACTCGCGGGCCTGCGGGGAGCGCCAGTCGTACTCGGCCAGCTCGCTCACCGCCGCCGCGGTCGACTGCGGCAACGCGTCCAGCCGGGCCTCGCGGAACCGCGCCTCGTCGTCCGGGTCGGGGAACAGCGCGGCCCGTTCGGCGGCCAACGCCTCCTCCAGCAGCCGCTGGATCTCCTGCAACGTGCCGTCGAGCCGGTGACGCCGGGTCAGCGCGGCGCGCTTCTGCCACAGCCGGGCGGTCAGGTCGTCCAGGCCGCGGGTGCCGGGCAGGCCCCGGCGCAGCAGCTCGCGCAGCGCCGAGGCGGGTGAGGAGCCCTCCATGACCTCGCGGCCGAGCTCGTCCATGGCCGCGCGCAGGTCGGTCGGCGGGGCGAGCGGGTCGGGCCCGTCGACGTACCGGCCGTACCGGTAGGCGCTCATCCGTACACCGTCCGGTCGTCGTCGCTGTCCTTGGACAGCTGACGGGTGAGGTAGAGCGATTCCAACGCCAGCTCGACGGCCGACGCGATGCGTCCCGCCGGGTCCTTGGGCCCGGCGCCGACCCGCTGCGCCACGTCGTGCAGCAAGGGCAGTTCGGGCAGCGCGGCCAGCATGTCGCCGGGGTGCACGCGTTCACCGGTGGCCACGGGGTGGCCGTCGGACACCAGCTCGGCCAGCGGCCGCAGGTCGATCCCCGCGAACGTGGACCGCGCCGCGTCCGCGGTCGCCCGGCGCAGCAGGTGGACCAGCACCTCCTGCTCGCGGCCCTCCTCGCCGGCCTCGAACTCCAGCTTGCCGCGCAGCACCTCCGTGACCGACTCCAGGTCGACCGGGCGGGCGATGGGCGGGTTCTCGCCGATCAGCGCGCTGCGGCGCAGGGCGCTGGCGGCCACCGTCTCCGCCGCCGCGACCGCGAACCTGGCCGACACGCCGGAGCGCTGGTCGATCGCGGACGACTCGCGCAGGTGCCGCACGAACCGGGCGATGACCTCCAGCAGGTGGTCGCCGACCTCGGCGACCAGGTGGGCCTCCTGGCGGACCAGCTCGACCTCGGCGCCGATCTCCAGCGGGTAGTGGGTGCGGATCTCCGCGCCGAAGCGGTCCTTGAGCGGCGTGATGATCCGGCCGCGGTTGGTGTAGTCCTCGGGGTTGGCGGTGGCGACGAGCAGGACGTCCAGCGGGAGCCGCAGCGTGTAGCCGCGGATCTGGATGTCGCGTTCCTCCATCACGTTCAGCAGCGCGACCTGGATGCGTTCGGCCAGGTCGGGCAGCTCGTTGACGGCGATGACGCCGCGGTGGGAGCGGGGCAGCAGGCCGTAGTGGATGGTCTCCGGGTCGCCGAGGCTGCGGCCCTGGGCGACCTTGACCGGGTCGACGTCGCCGACCAGGTCGCCGACGCTCGTGTCCGGGGTGGCGAGCTTCTCGGCGAACCTCTCGTCCCGGTGCTTCCAGGTGACGGGGAGCTCGTCGCCGAGTTCCTCCGCGCGGCGCTTCGACTCGGGGGTGATGGGGTCGAGCGGGTGCTCGTTCAGCTCGGCGCCCTCGATCACCGGGGTCCACTCGTCGAGCAGGCCGACGATGGTGCGCAGGAGTCGCGTCTTGCCCTGTCCCCGTTCGCCGAGGAGCACCACGTCGTGCCCCGCGAGGAGGGCGCGCTCCAGCTGCGGCAGGACGGTGCGGTCGAAGCCGACGATGCCGGGCCACGGGTCGCGGCCGTCGCGGAGGGCGGCCAGGAGGTTCTCCCGGATCTCGGCCTTGACCCCGCGCGGCAGATGACCGGCCGCGCGGAGGGCGCCTGCGGTGGTGGGAAGGTCAGAGGTCACTCCACCGAAGTTACGCACTGGCGGGCCGTCGGTCGACGTGAACCCACTCCACCTCGGGTTTCGCCCCTGGTGGACGCTTCGGCGCCGCGAATTGTCGGACCCTTCTGGGAGAATGAGAACAGGGGTCCCCTGGGCGGGGACTCTTGCGAAGCATCGGCGGGTTCAGCCGAGTCGGACGGTTCAGCGGGCCAGGGTGAGCAGGACCGTTCGGGTCGCCTCGTCGTCCAGGTAGGCGATGGCGGCCATCGGGGCCAGGGCTCGGCACCACTCGTGCAGCCGGTCGGGGTCCAGGGCGGCCTCCTCGGCCACGGCGGTCGCGCGTTCGGCCACGCCCTCGTGGCCCGCGCCGGCCAGGGCGTAGTCCACGACGTCGAAGCACGGGTCGCCCACGCACGGCCGCGGGTCGATGGCCATCAGGAGGTCTCCGCCGCTCAGGACGTTGCCCAGGTGGAGATCACCGTGCAGCAGCGCGTGCGGCTGGGTGTCGAGCAGTGCCCGGCAGCGGTCCAGGGCCCGGGTCCACGTCTGCTGCGGGATGTGGGCGGCCACCGCGGGGTCGGCCAGACGGCGGCCGATGCGGGTGTAGGCCTCCTCACAGCGGGCGCGCAGGGTCAGCCACCGCCGTCCCCCGGTCGGCGCGGTGTGCAGCGCGGCCACCAGGTCGGCCCACTCCCGCGGTGCCGGCGGGGCCGGCAGTTCGTCGGCCGGGGTCCCGGGTCGGACCTCCTCCATCAGCACCGTTCCGTCCGCCTCGGCCAGTACCGCCGGCACGCGGCCGGACGGGGCGAAGTGCCGCAGCACCGACGCCTGCTCGGCCAGGAACACCGGGTCCGGGCTCAGCTTCAGCACCAGCGGCGCGTCCCCCCGCGCGCACGCCACCACGACCGACGAAGCACCCGGCGGCATCACCTCGCCCAAGGTGAGGTCCCAGCGGGCGGCGGCCTCGGCCGCCTGCTCCGGCACGCGCGCGCACCACTCGGCCACCGAAGGGCCGAACCTCAGGGTCAACCGCTCGGTGATCTCCTCGACGTCCACCCGTGCCACGGTAGGGGCGGGCACAACCGGATCAACGCCCGTAGGCGACGCCCGGGATGGGCGCCGCCTACGGTGTGCAGAGCTGTTCAGTTGTCGTGCCGGTCAGCCTGTGGTCACAGCGCCGGGTAGGCGTTGGCCATGAGCTGCTGGAACTGGGCCGAGAACCAGTGGCCCGAGAGCGGCGCGTCGGCGAGAGCACCCGACGGGTTGTTGCCGTTGCGGATGTTGCCACCGTAGGTCGGGTCGCACATCCGGTCGAGGCGCTTGCCCTCGTCGTTCGGGATCTCGCTGGACGCACCGTCGGACTCGCCCGGCGGCTTGATCCAGACGTAGGCGTCGATGCTCGGCTTCGGCGCGGCCTTGGGCCGCTCGCCCAGACCGGCGCCGGCCTGGTTGCACCAGTTGCCCTTCTGGTAGCGGCGGTCGATGCGCGACTCGTTCACGTAGGCGTCCGCGGTGGTCGCGGTCGACTTCGCGGTGGGCCGGTTCGGGCCGCCCCAACCGTTGCGCGAGGTGTCGATCAGCATGCCGATGCTGCTGTCGAAGCCCTGCTTGACGAGCTCGGCGCGCATCGCCGTGGCGAAGCCCAGCTCACCGTTGAAGTCGTTCCAGTCGACCCACTTGGCGTTCTCCTTCACCGGGCGACCGCCGACCAGGTCGTCGACCGTCCAGTACGGCTCCTCCAGCGCGGAGTAGTTCGCCGTGTTGGTGGCGAAGCCGTGGACCTTCTCCTTGGTGGCGCCGTTCTTGCCCAGGATCGCCGCGAACTGCTTCGCCGAAGCGTAGAAGTTGTCGTACTCGGGAACCGTGTCGCCCCACCCGATCCAGCCGTGGTGGCCGGAGTCGAGGTAGTTGTAGACGTTCGGGATGTCACCCAGCTTGCCGACGGCGTACGAGACGCCCTCGACGTAGTTGCCGTTCGCCTTCATCGTGTCGCAGGCCGGCACGGCCGTGGCACGCGGGGACACGTTGGTGACGAGGTTCGGCAGCGAGTCGATCTCGATGACCGCGACGATGCGCAGCTTCGAGTACTTCGGGTTGCTGACGATGCTCGTGATCTTGTCGATGTACTCGGTCTTGTAGCGACCGATCTCTGTCGGGCCCAGCTCACCGGCGGAGGCCAGCGCGGCGCAGTCGCGACCGGGCAGGTTGTAGACGACGAACTGGAAGACCAGCTCGCCGTCCGAACGCGCGGCGCGCTGCTTCTCGGCCTCGTCGAGGTGGGCGGCCAGGCCCATGCTGCCGGTCGTGGGCGAGCCGTTGCCCTCGATCGCGCTGGTCCGGTCCAGCCACACCGCGGTGGGCTGGTTCGCGATCCGCGAGCCACCCGCCTCGGCGGCGGCGCGAGCCGACCACTGCGGGTTGACGTACACGCCCGCGCCCACGTACGGGTTGTCCACCCTCGGACCGCCCGGGTTGTTGCCCGTGGTGGTGGTCGTGGTCGTGGTGCTGGTCGTCGTGCTCGTGGTCGTGCTGGTGGTGGTGGTCGTCGTCGTCGTGTCGATCGACCCCGTGCACACCGTGCCGTTCAGCCGGAACTGCGTGGGCACCGGGTTGGACCCGGTCCACGAGCCGTTGAAGCCGGGCGTCACCGACGCGCCGGTGCCGAGGTTGCCGGCCCAAGAGGGGTTGCGGACCGTCACGCGCGTCCCGGACTGGGAGAACGTGCCGTTCCAACCCTGCTGGACCCGCTGGCCGGCGGCGAAGTCCCACTCCAGCGTCCAACCGCCGGAAATGGCGTCACCCAGGTTGGTGACCGTGACGTTGGCGCCGAATCCGCCTTGCCACTGGTTCGTGATCTGGTACGCCACCCGACAACCGGGTGCGGCGTTGGCGGTGGCGGTCGAAGCCACCACCCCGGCAACGGACAGTGCCGCCACCGAGGTCACCGCCAATGCCCCGGTCAGTTTCCGGGAGCGTACGAATGTGCGCAGACTCATGCATCGCCTCCTTGCGAGCAACCCGCCATCTGGGAGCGCTCCCAGCGATTCGCCGAATCGGGATTCGACGCGAGACCGAAACAGCTTCCTGGGAGCGCTCCCAGACGTACCGTAACGCACGACACCTCGTGTTGACGAGGGGTTGACCTGGACATAATCCGTCGCTATACCCGGGCACGTACCCTGTCGCAGGCCTGTTGAGCTGGCCTTATGGCGCTTCGACCGCCGTCAGGATTCGCCGCGCACGTTCGGCCGGAATCGATTCGGAGCGCGAATGGCCGTCACCCGGATCACCTGTTCGGCCGATAGTCGGCGAGGTTCGGGAGTACGTTCGCCGTCGAATATTCGATTCACCGTGCCACGATCGGACAATCATCCATTTCGATGGTCACCGAATAGCTGTCGAATATTCGACGACGACTGCCGCCTAATGGCGGCCGGCACCCTGATCCGAAAGGACCCGGACGGCTTCGTCCACGGCGGCGAGCCGGGCCAGCCGCACGGCCTCGGACAACGGCCGCAGCGCCTCGTCCCGCGCCCTCGTCGCGGTCGCGGACACGGCTCCGCCCGGCGCGTCCGACGCCGCCACGGTGAGGATCGCGGCGACCTCGGAGGCGCGCTGGAGCACGCGCAGGGCGCGGGGCGGCATCCCGGCGGGCCACTCCAGCGCCGTGTGCTCCGCGGACAGCGCGGCGATCTCGGCCCGCACGTTCGGGCGGTGCCGCGCCACGTCCAGCGTCACCAGCGCGGTGGCCGCCTCGCGCATCGCCGACGCCAGCCCGTGCTCGGCCTCGCCGATCGGCACGTGCTCGCCGGTCGGCGCGCCGGGCAGGTCGAACACCGTCCACCGCACGACACCGTCGGCCACCAGCTTCGGCACCAGCCCCACGCCGACCTCGGGCAGCACGGCGGCCTCGCCCGCGCGCAACGCGGACTTCCCGAGCGGACCGTTGGCCCCGAGCCCGCGCACGTCACCGGGCACGGGGATGACCAGCCGGGCCGTGGTCGCGGACGCGCGGCGCAACGACGCCAGCAGCAGCGCGGGGCCGACCGGGGCCTCGTCGGGGCCGGGCAGGTCCAGCGCCGTCGCGGTGCCGTCGTCGTCGGCCACCACTTCGTGCAGACCGGCCCAGAACCCCAAGGCGTCGAGGACGTCGTCGGCCGCGGCCGCACCATGCAGCCAGGCTGACGTCCAGACGACCAGCGTCGCACTCGCACAAGACACGCCTACCGAGGGTACGCGGGCCCTGCGCCGGCTCAGGCCGCCGGGCCGACGTGTTCCACCAGCAGGGAGCGGAACTTCTCGACCGCCTCGGCGTCGGCGAACGCGCGGTGCGGCACGGCGTACACGGCGGTCGTGCCGGTCCGCAGCACGAACCCCCGCGCCGTCTCCACCCAGCCGGGCAGTTCGGCCCAGCTCAGCTCGCTGCGCGCGGCCTCGCCGACGGACATCCGCAACGAGTGCGCGTCCGCCGTGCCGGTCACCGCCTTGGCCGCCAGCGGGTGGTTGTGGAAGTTCACCGCGGTGCCCACCGGGACGAGTGCGATGATGATCACAGCGAGCACGAGCCCGAACACGCCCGCCCACGTCATGCCCATCACCAGCACGACGACGCCCAGCACGGCGAGCACCGCGGCGAACCACGGCGCCCACCGGTACAGCGGCACGGAGGTGCGCAGCGCGTCACGCCAGTCGGCGGGCCGCGGCGACCAGCTGAAGTCCACGCTCACCGGCCCGCTCCCGGCCGTTTCACGGGCTCGCAGCACCGCGTGGCGCAGAACGCGCCGTCGACCGTGCAGCCCAGCGCCGGGAACTCCGAGAGCTTGCGGGCCGGGGCGTCCGCCACGTGCTCGGCGACGAGTTCCGCCACCAGTTCGGCGAACCGGGGGTCGTCGTTGGGCGTGGCGGCGCGGGCGAAGCCCATGCCCAGCTCCTGCGCCCGCTCACGGGCCTCGGTGTCGAGGTCCCACACCACTTCCAGGTGATCGCTGACGAACCCGATCGGGCACACCACCACGTTGCGCACGCCCTTGTCGTAGAGGGTGTCCAGGTGGTCCACGATGTCCGGTTCCAGCCACGGGACCTGCGGCGGGCCGGACCGGGACTGCCACACCACGTCGTGGTCGGCCGCGCCCACGGCCTCGGCGACCAGGCGTGACGCCTCGGCGACCTGCCTGGAGTAGAGGTGGCCGCCGTCCTCGGGCGGTCCGGCGGCCTTGTCGGCCGACACCGGCACCGAGTGCGCGGTGAACACCACCCGGTAGTCGTCACCGGGCAGCTGGGCCGCGGCGGCGCGCACGGCGTCCGCGAACGACGCCACGAACAGCGGGTGGTCGAAGAACTGGCGCAGCTTGACCAGCTCGGGCGCGTCCTCGACCGCCGCCCGCGCGCGCAGGATGTCCTCGTCGTACTGCCGGCACGCCGAGTAGCCGCCGTAGGCGCTGGTCGGGAAGACGAGGGCGCGGCGGACGCCGGCGGCCTTCATCTCGGCCAGCGCGTCCTCGACCATCGGGTGCCAGTTGCGGTTGCCGAAGTAGATCGGCAGGTCGACCAGGCCGCGCACGGCCTCGATCGCGGCGCGGTTGAGCGCGTTGATCGGCGACACGCCGCCGAAGTGCTGGTAGTGCTGCTCCACCTCGTCCAACCGCTCGGGCGGCACGCCCCGGCCCCGGGTCACGTTCTCGAGGAAGGGGCGGACGTCGTCGGGTCCTTCCGGTCCGCCGAAGGACAGCCAGAGCAGCGCGTCGTAACTCACCCCGACATCCTCGCGCCGCCGCCCGGCGGCCGCACAACCGGGTCGGCGTGATCGAACCCACGCCGACCCGGTGGTGCGCTAGAGCCCCAGGAAGTGCACGCCGCCGTCGACGAACACCATCGAGCCGGTGGTGGCCGGGAACCAGTCCGACAGCAGCCCGCACACCGACTTGGCGACCGGCTCCGGGTCGTCCACGTTCCAGCCCAGCGGGGCCTTCTCGCCCCACATGGCCTCCAGGGCCGGGAAGCCGGGGATCGACTTGGCGGCCATGGTGCGCACGGGGCCCGCCGAGACCAGGTTGATCCGGATGCCCTTCGGGCCGAGCTCGCGGGCCAGGTAGCGGTTGATCGACTCGAACGCCGCCTTCGTCGGGCCCATCCAGTTGTAGGCGGGCCACACCTGGCGGGCGTCGAAGTCGAGGCCGACCACCGACGCGCCGCTGCCCAGCAGCGGCAGGGTGGCGGTCACCAGCGACTTGTAGGAGTACGCCGAGACGTGCATGGCCGTGGCCACGTCCTCCCAGGGCGCGTCCATGAAGGGCGCGCCCAGGCACGACGGCGGGGCGTAGCCGATCGCGTGCACCACGCCGTCCAGGCCGTCCACGTGCTCGCGCAGCCGGTCCGCCAACGTGTCCAGGTGCTCCTGGTTCTGCACGTCGAGCTCGACCACCGGCGCGGCCTGCGGCAGGCGCTTGGCGATCCGCTCCACGAGGCTCATCCGGCCGAAGCCGGTGAGCACGACCTGGGCGCCCTGCTCCTGGGCGACCTTGGCCACGTGGAAGGCGATCGACGCGTCCGTGATCACACCGGTGATCAGCAGCCGCTTGCCTTCGAGCAGTCCCGTCACTGAAACCCGTCCTCCGAGGTGTTGTGCTTGGTAGTGGTGCCCGCCCAGTGGTTCGGCGGCACAGTGGGTCGGCGGTTCAGTGGCCCATGCCGAGGCCGCCGTCGACCGGCAGCACCGCGCCGGTGATGTAGGCGGCGGCGTCGGAGGCCAGGAAGGTGACGGCGGCGGCGATCTCGTCGGTCGTGCCGTAGCGGCCCGACGGCACCTGGGCGAGGATCTGCTTCTTGCGGTCCTCCGGCAGCGCGTCGGTCATGTCCGTGGTGATGAAGCCGGGCGCGACGACGTTCGCGGTGATGTTGCGCGTGCCGAGCTCGCGGGCGATCGACCGGGCCACGCCCACCAGGCCCGCCTTGCTGGCCGCGTAGTTGACCTGGCCCGCGCCGCCCGCGAGGCCGACCACGGACGAGATGAACACGATGCGGCCGTAGCGCTTGCGCAGCATGCCCTTGGACGCGCGCTGCGCGACCCGGAACGCGCCGGTCAGGTTGGCGTCGAGGACGCGGGTGAACTGCTCGTCGGTCATCCGCAGCAGGAGGGTGTCGTCGGTGATGCCCGCGTTGGCCACGACCACCTCGACCGGCCCGTGCGCGGCCTCGACCTCGGCGAACGCCGCGTCCACCTCGGTGGAGCTGGTCACGTCGCACTTGACGCCGAGCAGGCCCTCGGGCGCGCCGGAGCCGCGGTGGGTCACCGCGACCTTGTCGCCCTGCGCCGCGAACGCCCGCGCGATCGCCAGACCGATGCCCCGGTTGCCCCCGGTGACCAGAACCGACCTCGACACGCTTGCTCCCATCGCTGCTGGTTGATGCGGGGCGAGGCTATCCCCTACCCCTAAGTACGCCACCATTGGCCGGGGGTGGATCACAATCGGGCGGTGACCGGTTTCGTCGAACACCTCCGGGTCGCGGTGGACGGCGACGTGCTCGCCGACCCCGGCGACCGCGCGCTGTACTCCGTCGACGCGTCCAACTACCGCCACGTGCCGCTGGTCGTCGTGCGACCCCGGTCGGTGGACGGGGTGGTGGCGGCGGTCGGGGTGGCGGTCGAGCACGGCGTGCCGATCACGAACCGTGGCGCCGGCACGTCGATCGCGGGCAACTCGGCGGGCGCCGGCCTGGTGATCGACTTCTCCCGGTACCTCGACCGGGTGATCTCGGTGGACCCGGTCGAGCGGGTCGCGGTGGTGCAGCCCGGCGTGGTGCTGGACCGGCTCAACGACGCCGCCCGGCCGCACGGGCTGGTGTTCGGGCCCGACCCGTCCACCCACTCGCGCTGCACGCTCGGCGGCATGATCGGCAACGACGCGTGCGGCGCGCACTCCGTGGCGTGGGGCAAGACCAGCGACAACGTGCGCGCCCTCGACGTGCTGCTGGCCGACGGCCGCCGGTTCGACACCCGCACTCCCCCGCCGCTCGACCTGCCCGAGGTGGACCCGGCGTGGTTCCCCGCGCTGGACCGCCGGGTGTCCGGCTACCGGCTGGACGCGTTGCCGGACCTGACCAGGGCGCTGGTCGGCTCGGAGGGCACGTGCGCGACCGTGCTCGGCGCGACGGTCCGGCTGGTGCAGGCCCCGCCGCGCCGGGTGCTGGCCGTGCTCGGCTTCGACGGTCCCTACGACGCCGCCGATTTGGCCCCGCAGCTGCGCGAGCTGGACGTGCTCACCATCGAGGGCCTCAACGCCGAGCTGGCGCGGGTGGCCGGCGAGTCCCGGCGGCTGCTGCCGCGCGGCGAGAGCTGGCTGTTCGTCGAGACGGCGGAGGACGCGGTCGCGCACCGGGCCGCCGCGCTCGCGCCGCACTCGGTGGTGGTGACCGATCCGGCACGGCAGCGCGCGCTGTGGCGGGTAAGGGAGGACGGCGCGGGGCTGGCGACGCGGATGGCCGACGGCGGCGAGGCGTGGTCAGGGTGGGAGGACGCGGCCGTGCCGCCCGAGCGGCTGGGCGCCTACCTGCGGGAGTTCGACGCGTTGCTGGCCGGGCACGGCAGGCGCGGCGTCACCTACGGGCACTACGGCGAGGGCTGCCTGCACGTGCGGATCGACTTCGACTTCCGGCGCGGGCACCGGTCGTTCCTGGAGGACGCGGCGGACCTGGTGGTGGCGCACGGCGGGTCGTTGTCCGGCGAGCACGGCGACGGGCAGGCCCGTTCGGAGCTGCTGCCCCGGATGTACCCGCCGGCCGCGATCGAGGCGTTCGGGCGGTTCAAGGCGGCGTTCGACCCGGACAACCGGATGAACCCGGGCCGGATCGTGGCGCCCGCGAAGCTGGACGAGGACCTGCGGGTGCTGGTCGCGCCACCGGTGATCCCGACCAGGGCGAAGCTCGCGCTGCCCGCCGACGGCGGTGACCTGGCGGCGGCGACGCGGCGGTGCGTCGGCGTGGGCAAGTGCCTGAACACCTCCGGCGGGGTGATGTGCCCGAGCTACCGGGTGACGAAGGAGGAGAAGCACTCCACGCGCGGGCGGGCGCGGCTGTTGTTCGAGATGCTCGGCGGCCAGGTGGTGCGCGGCGGGTGGCGGTCCGAGGAGGTCCGCGACGCGCTGGACCTGTGCCTGGGCTGCAAGGGGTGCAAGCGGGACTGCCCGGTGGACGTGGACATGGCCACCTACAAGGCGGAGTTCCTGCACCACCACTACCGGGGACGGGTGCGGCCCGCGGCGCACTACTCGATGGGCTGGTTGCCGCTGTGGCTGCGGTTGCGGCTGGTGAACGGGCTCACCGCGCGGCTGGGGAGGTTCGGCGGCGTGGCGCCGGAACGGCCGCTGCCGACGCCGGTGCGGTCGTTCCAGTCGAGGTTCGCCGGTGGTGGCGGTGGTGATCGGGTGCTGCTGTTCCCGGACACGTTCACCAACCACTTCGAGCCGGGGATCGGGTTCGACGCGGCGGCGGTGCTCGGGCACGCGGGTCAGGCGGTCGAGGTGCCGCGGGGCGCGGTGTGCTGCGGGTTGACGTGGTTCTCCACCGGCCAGGTGGGCGTGGCTCGGCGGGTGGTGCGGCGGACGGCCCGCGTGCTGCGGCCGTGGACGCGCGACGGCGTGCCGGTGGTGGGGCTGGAGCCGAGCTGCACGGCGTTCCTGCGGTCCGACGCGCTGGAGGTGGCGGGCGACGACCCGGACGTGGTGCGGCTGGCGGAGTCGGTGCGCACGTTCGCCGAGCACGTGTCGCCGCTGCTGGAGCCGGTGGCGGGCGACGGCGTGCGGGCGGTCGTGCAGCCGCACTGCCACCAGTACGCGGAGCTGGGCCTGGACGCGGACCGGGAGTTGCTGGCCAGGACCGGGGTGAGCGCGTCGGTGCTGGAGGGGTGCTGCGGGCTGGCAGGCAACTTCGGCTTCGAGCGCGGGCACTACGACGTGTCGATGGCGGTGGGCGAGCAGACCCTGTTCCCGGCCGTGCGGGCCGCCGACGCGGGCACCGCGGTCGTGGCGGACGGCTTCAGCTGCCGCACGCAGGTCCGGCACGGGTCGGACGCCGAACCCGTGCACACGGCCACCCTGCTCCGGCGGCGGCTGGGGATCTGACCCGCTCGGTGGTCACGGTCGCGGCCCGGGGTGGATGCCGGTCAGCGCCAGGGTGAGCAGGCGGTCGGCTTCGCCGGGCTCGCCCTCCGCGGCCAGCGCGACGGCGTTGGCCAGCTTGAGCAGGTCCACGATCGGCACGTCGGCGCGCACGTCGCCCGCACGGCGGGCCGCCGCCAGCAGTCCGTCACCGGCCGTGGTGATCATCGCGTGGCACGTGCGGCCGAGGGACGGGTCCGCGCCGCGCAGCAGTGACGCGGCCAGGCCCCGGTTCGCCGCCGCGTGCCCGCCGACCGCGCGCAGCCAGGCCACCAGGGCGGGTCCGGGGGCCAGGTCGGCGGCGAGGGCGCGGGCCTGGTCGCACAACGCCTCGACCCGGTCGGTGAACACCGCTTCCAGCAGCGCCTGACGGGTCGGGAAGTGCCGGTGCAGGGTGGCCGACCCGACCTCCGCCCGACGGGCGATCTCCTCCAGCGACGCGTCCGCGCCCTGCTCGGCGATCGCGACCCCGGCGACCTCGACGATCCGCTCCCGGTTCCGGCGCGCGTCGGCCCGCATCGGACGGCTCCTCCCGAAAGGCACTGGACCAAGTGGGGTGGTCCTCCATATCGTACCGGGCAGCAAACGGGGGCCCACCCCGGTTACGGAGGAGAACTGTGGACAGGACGATCGCGGTGGTCGGCGCGACCGGCACGCAGGGCCGTGCGGTGACGGCACGGCTGCTGGCGGACGGGTGGCGCGTCCGCGCGCTGACCCGCGACCCGGCGAGGGCCGGGCGGTCGCCGGCGCCGCTGGTGCGCGCCGACATGGAGGACGTGGACTCGCTGGTCGCCGCGATGGACGGCGCGCACGGGGTGTTCAGCGTGCAGCCGACGGTCGGCTCGCCCGGCACCCCGCCGGGGTTCGGCGCCGACGACGAGGTCCGCTGGGGCGTCAACGTCGCCGAAGCCGCCCGGAAAGCCGGTGTCGGGCACTTCGTGTTCAGCTCGGTGGCCGGCGCGGGCCGCCACGCCACCGAGGTGCTGCCGGTCAACGTCGTCAGCAAGCACCGGATCGAACGGCACGTCGCCGCCCTCGGCCTGCCCGCCACGGTCCTGCGCCCGGTGTCGTTCATGGAGAACTTCACCGGCGGTTACGCCCTGCGGGGCGGCACGGTGTCCACCGGCCTCGCGCCGCACGTGCCGCAGCAGCTCATCGCGGTGGACGACGTGGCCGCGTTCGTCGCGGCGGCGTTCGCCGAGCCGCACGAGTGGATCGGCCGCGCGCAGGACCTGGCCGGGGACGAGGTCACGCCGGTCGGGATCGCCGCCGCGATCTCGGCGGCCACCGGGCGCGAGCTGCCCTACGAGCAGGTCCCGATCGAGGCCGTCAGGCGGATCGGCGAGGACTTCGCGCACGCCAACGAGTGGCTGAACGAGCGCGGCTACCGAGCCGACGTCGCGGCCACCCGCAGGCTGCGCCCCGGGCTGCTCGACCTGCGCGCCTGGCTGGCCGCCACCGGCGCCGCGCTGATCACGGCGTTCCTGGACGGTCGGCCGCCGCGGTGAGCCGCGCCGGGCGGTCGTCAGCTCCGCGCCCGGGTGGCGACCCAGTACTCGACGAACAGGCCGTCCCGGACCCGCAGGATGTCGTTGCCGAGGAAGCTCGCCCGCCCGTCCGCGGTCCGGCCCCGGCCGGTCCAGCGGGCCGCGACGAGGTCGCCTTCGACGATGGGGCCGACGTCGAGGGTGAAGGACAGGTCGGTGAACATCGCGTGGGTCTCGCCGACGACGGCGGCGAGCTCGGCGGGTCCGGTCACGTCGCGGTCGGGCCAGTGCCCGACGAAGTCCGCGCCGACCAGCCGCTCGGCGGCGTCGGGGCCGCCGTTCCACAGCTCGTCGAGCCACCGCCGGTACAGGTCGTGGGCTGGGGTCGAGGCCATGCCCGAGGGGTGACCCGGGACCGACCCGCCAAACCGCCCGGACGTCACGTGAGGGCGGAGGCCGGGCGGGGTGGGCAGGCGGTCGGCTTCGGCCGGGGTGAGCGACGGCCCGGTGAGCGACGGCCCGGTGAGCGACGGCCCGGTGAGCGGGCGGCCGAGGGCGGACCTGATCACCGCGTTCGGTGCACGCGGTCGGTCACGGAGGTGAACCGAACCTAAAGAAATGCTCAAGTCCACTTTCTCCGGACTCACCGCATCCGGTCAACTACCCGCTCATGACCACAAGTCCACCCTTGCCACCGCCGCCTACCGTCCTCGCCGCCGAGGGCGGCACGCTGTCCACGGTCGAGGAGGTGATCAACAACGCCTTCACGCCGGTCTCGGAGGCCGTCTCGGGCTTCATCTTCGCCGAGGTCACGGTCTTCGGCGTGACGTTCCCGTGGATCGTCGGCTGGCTGGTGCTGGCCGCCGCGATCTTCACCACGTACTTCGGCGTCATCCAGCTGCGCGGTTTCGGCACCGCGCTGCGGATCGTGCGCGGCAAGCACAGCAAGCCGGACGACCCCGGCGAGATCAGCCACTTCCAGGCGCTCAGCTCGGCCGTGTCGGGCACCGTCGGCCTGGGCAACATCGCCGGTGTCGGCGTCGCGGTGACCATCGGCGGCGCGGGCGCGACGTTCTGGATGATCGTGTGCGGCCTGCTCGGCATGTGCACGAAGTTCGTCGAGTGCACGCTGGGCGTGAAGTACCGGGACGTGCACGCGGACGGCTCGGTGTCCGGCGGTCCCATGCACTACCTGCGCAAGGGCCTGGCGGAGCGCTTCCCCAACGCGGCCGGGCGCGGTGTCGGCCGGGTGCTCGCCGCCGGCGCCGCGATCATGATCCTGTTCTTCGGGATCGCGGGCGGCAACATGTTCCAGGCCAACCAGACGTTCGCGCAGCTCCGCTCGGTGACCGGCGGCGCGGACGGCTTCCTCGGCGGCGACGGCGCGGCGCTCGTCTTCGGCATCGTCCTGGCGCTGGTCGTCGGCGCGGTCATCATCGGAGGCATCAAGTCCATCGGCCGCGTCACCGGCAAGCTGGTGCCCGCGATGGCGATCCTCTACGTCTCGGGCTGCCTCGTCGTCATCCTGCTGAACGTCACCACGATCCCGGACGCGATCGGCCAGATCGTCTCGGGCGCGTTCAGCGCCGACAGCGTCGCGGGAGGCGCTGTCGGCGCGTTGATCGTCGGGTTCCAGCGGGCCGCGTTCTCCAACGAGGCCGGCCTCGGCTCGGCGTCCATCGCGCACTCCGCGGTGAAGACCCGCCGCCCGGTGACCGAGGGCTACGTGGCGTTGCTCGAGCCGTTCATCGACACCGTGGTCATCTGCACGATGACCGCGTTGACCATCGTCGTGGCGCAGACCCAGTTCTGGAAGGACGCCCAGGCCACGGTCGCGGCGGGCGGACCGCGCCCGGACGGCGTCACGGTCACCTCGGAGTCCTTCGGCACCGTGCTGCCGTGGTTCCCGTACGTGCTGACGGTGGCCGTCGTCCTGTTCGCCGTGTCCACGATCATCACGTGGAGCTACTACGGCGAGAAGGCGTGGGTCTACCTGTTCGGCAAGAGCAAGGGCAGCGAGACCGCCTACCGGGTGATCTTCTGCGCGTTCATCGTGGTCGGCTCGGTGCTCACGCTGGGCAGCGTGCTGGACTTCGCCGACGCGGTGCTGTTCACGCTGGCGCTGTTCAACATCATCGGCCTGTACCTGCTCGCGCCGGTGGTCAAGCGGGAGCTGAAGGCGTTCCGCACGTCGCTGGCCGCGGAACGCGCCGAAGAACGCGCTCGGGCGACGACCGAGACCAGGTGAACACCGGGTGGCGGTCCGCGGGGCGCGGGCCGCCACCCGTCACGTGGGCGGTCGGGTCTCCTCGGTGAGCCACGCCAGGTAGTCGGGGTTGCCGCCGAGCACGGGCAGGGCCAGCACCTCGGGCACGTCGTAGGTGTGCCGCGCCGTCACGAACTCGGTCAGCTCGTCCACCCGGTCGTAGGCGGTCTTGATCCAGAGCTGCCACTCGCGGTCGTCGTTGACCGCGCCCTCCCACCGGTAGACGCTGCGGACCGGGCCGCTGATCTGCACGCACGCCGCGAGCCGCGCCCCCACGATCGCCTTCGCCAACGCGCCGGCCGCGTCCTCGCTGTCGGTGGTGGTGATGACCACGACGTGGTTGTCGCTCATCCACCGGAGGGTAGCGGCGGCGGCACGTCGGCGACGCCCGACTTCCCGGGCGTCGCCGAGCCGATCGCGGACGGGCGGCCGTCAGCGGGTCGTGCTGGCCCGTTCGGTCAGCCTCGGGGGCAGTAACGTCAGCGGCGGGGTCGGTGTCCGGTCCAGCTTGGCCATCAGCAGCGCCACCGCGTGGTGGCCCAACTGCTCGGCGGGCACGGCCACCGAGGTCAGCGCCGGTGTCAGCCGTTCGGCCTGGTCGTCCGGGCAGATCGCGATCACGGCGATGTCGTCGGGCACCTTGCGGCCCAGCGACCGCAGCACCTCGACCACCGACGGCAACGCGGCCTCGTTGTGCACCACCAGGCCCGTCACCGCGGGGTGGCGCTCCAGCAGGCCGGTGATGGCCGCCCGCACCGACTCGTGGTCGGTCTCCGTGGGCAGCGTGGTCGAGGAGACGCCGCGCCGCATCGCCGCCGCGCTGAACCCGGCCATGGTCCGGTGCGCGAAACCGGTGTCGCGCTGGTAGACCGCGCGCGGCGCGCCGACCAGCGCCACGTAGGTGTGCCCGAGGTCGGCCAGGTGGTCCACGCACCGCGAACCCGCCTCGGCGAAGTCCAGGTCCACGCACGTCAACCCGGCCGCGTCGGCGGGGAAGCCGATCAGCACCGACGGCCGGTCCAGGTCCCGCAGCACGGGCACGCGCTCGTCGTGCATCTCCACGTCCATCACGAGCAGCCCGTCGACCTGGGCGCTGCCCGCCACCCGGCGCAGGCCCGCCGCGCCCTGGTCCGCGGTCACCAGCAGCACGTCGTGGTCGTGCCGGCGGGCCGCGTTGGCGACCGCGACGACGAACTGCATCAGCACCGGCATGTGCATGCCCTCGCGCATCGGCAGCACGAGCGCGAGCACGTTGGCGCGGTTGCTGGCCAGCGACCTGGCGCCCGCGTGCGGGTGGTAGCCCAGCGCCCGCACGCTCGCCTCGACCCTCGCCTTGGTGGCCGTGGAGATCGAGCGGCGGCCGGTGAGCACGTAGGACACGGTGCTGGGCGCGACCCCGGCGTGCCGCGCGACGTCGGCGATGGTGACCACGTCAGCGCACCTCCCGCACGCGCACGCCGGCCGTGTCGGCGGTGAGCACCAGCGACGTGCCGTCGACCGAGATCCGGGTGCCCGGTGGCGCGGACCGCGACCCGGGTGTCACGTCCTCGAAGGAGATCCACGCGCCCTCGCGGGTGAACACGACCTCGTCGTCCACGAGTCGCACGCCGTCGCAGTCGTCGAAGTCCAAGGCGGGCAACGCACCCGTGCGCGGCACGAGCACCTCCCCCGGCACGTCGACCAGCAGCCGGGCCCGGACGTCCCGCGAGGACGCCCCGGCCAGCAGCTCGTACCGACCGGCCTCGACCACCCGGCGGCCGGTGACGACGTCCCAGTGCCACAGCTGGTCCGACCGCAGCTCGACCACCGCCGTCCCGCCCGGCTCGAGGTGGACCCGGTGGAACGACTGGAGCCTGCGCACCGGCAGCCGCACCCGCGAGTCGAGCGCCGCGGCGTACAGCTGCACGACTTCCGCGCCCGCGACGTCACCGGTGTTCGTGACCGAGACCGTGGCGACGCCGTCGGCCCACGTGAGGTCGGAGTACTCGAACTCGGTGTAGGACAGGCCGTGGCCGAACGGGAACAGCGGCTCGCCGGTGAAGTACAGGTACGTGGCGCCGGCCCGGATGATGTCGTAGTCGAAGATGTCCGGCAGGTCGTCGTCGGACCGGTACCAGGTCTGGGTGAGCCTGCCCGACGGGGAGAACGCGCCGAACAACGCCTCCGCGACCGCCCGGCCCTGCTCCTGCCCGCCGTGCGCGGTCCACACGATGCCCGGCAGGTGCTCCTCCTCGCCGTCCAGCGCGTACGGGTAGCTGCTCACGAGCACCAGCACCGTGTTCCGGTTCGCCTCCCGCACCGCGCGCACCAGGTCGAGCGACGGCAGGCGCAGCGTGGTGCGGTCCTCGGTCTCGCGGCCGTTGATGTGCGGGTCGTTGCCCAGCACCAGCACGACGGTGTCGGCCCGCGCGGCGACCTCCGCGGCGGCGGCGATCCCGTCCACCACGCGTTCGATCTCGAAGGGGGTGCTGTCCAGTCGAGCACCGCTGCCGTCCAGCGTTGCCGGGTCGTCGTCTCCGCCGACGGTGTTGCGCAGCACCACACCGCCGTCGGTGAGCCTGGGCTCGAACAGCTCGCGCACGTCCCAGCCGCCCGGCGTCGCGGCCGTGGCGACCAGCGAGCCGTCCTCCGCCACGCCCAGGTAGCGGCGGGAACCCACGTCCCGCAACGTCCACACGCCGTCGCCCCAGTCGAAGCGGTCGAACAGCGCCCGCTCCCCCAGGCCCACGACGCCGCCGCGCACGCCGAGGTAGCGGCCGTCCGCCGCGCGCAGCGCGATCCGGTCGACCCCCTCGACGTAGGCGACGGAGGAGGCGAACTCCTCCAGTCCCCTTCGGACGGTCACCTGGTACGGCGGGGTGCCGCTGTACCAGTCCTCGAACACCGCGTCCGCGTGCGTGCCGATGACGGCCAGCTTCGTGCCGCGCGCCAACGGCAGCGCGGACTCGTTGCGCAGCAGCACGACCGCCTGCCGCGCGGCTTCCAGCGCCAGCCCGCCGTGCGTGCCGATCACGTCGGAGGTGATGGCCCGGTAGGGGTTGACGTCCGCCGGGTCGTCCCGGTCCCCGGGCGCGGGGTCGAACTCGCCGAGCCGGAACCGCAGCGCGAGCACCCGGCCCACGGCCCGCTCCACCACCGCCCGGTCCAGCAGGCCGTCCTTGATCGCCGTGGTGACGCTCTCGACCGTCAACGTCGGGTCGGCGTCCTGGTCGGTGAAGCTGTCCAGGCCCGCGTTCAGCAACGCCGCGTGCCCCTCGGCCTGCGTCGGCAGGTACGCCTGCAACCCGGCCACGTTCGAGGGCGCGTAGGCGTCGCTGACGACCGCGAGACCGTCCGGCGCCCACGTCCGCAACTCCTGCTCGATCAACGGGCTCAGGTGCGCGGGACGGCCGTTGACCAGGTTGTACGACGGCATCACCGCCACCGCCGCGCCCGCCTCGACCGGGCCCCGGAAGCACGGCAGCTCGTACTCGTGCAGCACCCTCGGCCGGAGGTCGGACGAGGTGACGCAGCGGTCGTCCTCGTTGTTGTAGCCCAGGAAGTGCTTCAACGTCGGCGCTGTCCGCAGGTAGCGCGGGTGGTCGCCGCGCAGACCGCTCGCGTACGCCGTGCCCATCGCGGCGGTCAGCGTCGGGTCCTCGGAGTAGCCCTCCTCGTTGCGGCCCCAGCGCGGGTCGCGCAACGGGTTCACCACCGGCGCCCACACGTTCAGCCCGTGCGCGACCGGGTCCCGGTGGTGGAAGCCCCGCGCCTCCACGCCGACGGCCTCGCCGACCCGCCGCACGAGCTCGGTGTCCCACGAGGAACCCAGCCCGACCGCTTGCGGGAACACGGTCGCCACGCCGTTCCACGCGACGCCGTGCAGCACCTCCATGCCCGTGTGGAACGCCGCCAACCCCAGTCTCGGCACGGCAGGCTGGTGCTGGTGCAGCAGCGCCACCTTCTCCTCGTCGGTCAGCCGGCCGAGCAGGTCGGTCACCCTGTCCTCGACCGGCAGACCCGGGTCGCGGAACGGCAGCGGGTCCACGGCACACCTCTCGCGCTCGTCGAATTGTTCGAAGGTGCAGCTCACTGAATCGAATCGTTTCGATCGCTGCGACAACGCCGCCGACCGAGGTCAGCGGGGCGGGGTGCCAGAAATGTGGCACAGCTCTCTCGCCGGAGTCAACACCGAAGTTCGAAGGTCGTTCCGCCGGCGAGGCCCACGTCCGGACGCGGTCGACGATCGCGACGTCCCGGGACACGCCGAACACCCCCCTCACCACGTCGTGAGGGGGGTGTCGGCGACCTTCGCGGGTCTACCCGAACAGCTCCACGTGCAGCTGGAACGCCGTGGCGATCTCAGCTTGCGCCCAGAACCGGTGGTAGGTGAAGGTCGGCGCGGGGCCGCCGTCCAGGTACGCCTGGACCTTCGGCCAGTCCTTGTCCTGCTTGAACATCGAGCGGATGTCCACGAAGGACACACCGGGCTTGATCTGGTCGCCGTTGGGCATGTCGCCCGACCAGCCCGACGGAACGTAAGGACCCTCACGCGTCGACGTGTTGTAGACGTCGTCGAAGCGGTTGTAGTCCTTGCGCTGCTCCGGCACCGCGATGCCCTTGTCGTCCTTGTGCGACAACATCGCCGTCAAGAGGCCCTCACCGACGGTCTTCGCCTGGGCGTTGCCCGACTTGGCCGCGTAGTTGAGGAGCGTCTTGGCGTAGGACGCGGCGATGCCGACGTCCTGGCTGTGGTTGTCGACCGTGACGCGCAGGCCCGCGTTGGCGCCGGGGTTGGTGGCGTTCCAGTTGTCCGGAGCGCCCGTCCAGGTCAGGTCGTTCGGGATCTGGAACTGGCCGCCGGTGCCGACGGTGGTGTTCGCGATGGCCCAGGGGACCCACTTGTCGAGGATCTTCTTGGCCGTCGCGTTGCCGGTCTTCTCGTACAGGGCGGCGGTGCGCTCCATCTGCCACGCCTGGAAGCCGAACCAGCGGTTCGACGGCGGGTCGCGCCACACCGGGTGGGCGTCGTAGTACATGCCGTAGAAGGTCGGCGTGCCCGAAGGCGGCGCGCTGTAGGAACCCTCCCAGCTGTTGGTGACACCACCGGCGATGGCGCCGTCGGCCGACTGGAGCCACTGCAGCAGCTCCAGCTGGCGGGTCATCGACGTGGCCCAGTCCTGCTGGCCGGTCGCCGACTTCGGCTTCAGCGCGGGCACGTTCGCCAACGCGTAGGCCGCGAGCGGGTTCTGGTAGCCCTGGTGCGACGCGCCGTCACCGATGCGCCACGCCCAACCGGCGGACGTGTCGGTCGCGCCACCCCACGCGTAGTACCAGGACATCAGGTAGTGCGCGCTGTCCTTGCCGGTACCGGCCGCGCAGCTGGGGCTGGTGCAGTTGCCGATCTTCTTGAAGTACTTGTCGAACATGGCGTAGCGGAGGTAGTCGCCCATCTTGGCGGCCTTCTCCAGCTCGGGCGCGACCTCGCTGGCCTTGCCCTGCTCGGTCGCCCACTCCTGCGCCAGCATGGCCACCTGCACCGCACGCGCGTCGGCGTCCGGGGCGTTGGTGTACTTCCACTGCTTGGCGTAGCTGGCGTCCTTGGTGAACAGGTCGAGGAAGCCGTTGGGGCCACCGTGCGCGAAGGTGTCGCAGGACGGCTGCGGGATGGTCTCCCACACCGACTCCGACGAACCGCGCTGGTAGGTGTTGATGTACGCGGGCGCCGCGTCCGACTCGTCGCCGCACCGGCCGAAGCCGTAGGTGTTGTCGACGTCGAGCAGCCAGTGCATGCCGTAGATGTCGCTGTTGCCGTAGGCCGACTTCAGCTCGGCCGCGATCGGGTCGCGACCCACCGGCACGCCGGAGTCCAGCACCGACGGGTACTGGTCCATCCGCGGGTGCTCCGGCGCGTACGTCGCCGGCTTGGAGGCGTCGTACTTGTCGTTGGTGGGCTGGTCCGCCTTGGCCGGGATGATGTACTTCTCCATCGAGGCCCAGGCCTTCTTGAACGGCGCCCAGTCACCCACGATCTTGCCGTAGCTGGCCTCCAGCCACAGGTAGTAGCTGAACGCCTCGGACGTGGTCTGGTGACCGTGGTCCGGCGCCTCGACCATCAGCGTCTCGATCGAGTGGTACGGCACCTTCAGGCCATCGGAGAAGGTGCGGAAGTAGCCGCTCGCCGGGTCGTTGATCTTGGCGTAGAGGTCCAGGAACTCCTGCTCGAACGGCGAGGTGTCGGCGCTGGTCTCGCGGACCTCGACCGTCGCCGCGGCCGCGCCGGTGGCGCTCGCCGTGAACGTGGCCGTGCCCAGCTCGCCGCCGTTGGCCGCGGAGGTGACCGTGACGTTCTGCTTGGTCGCCCAGTTGGACGGCGTGAACGTCAGCGACACGGGACCGGCCGTGAGGTCGGTGCTGCCGCCCGAGCGCGCCACGGTGACCGTCACGTTCGCGGTCGGCGCGGTGGCCAGGGAGACGCCGAAGGTGCCGGTGCCGCCCTGCCGCACGGTCAGCGACGCCGGGCTGGCCTGGATCGCCTGACCCGCGATGACGCGGATGCTCGCGATGCTGGAGTTGCCGATGCCGCCCTTGTCGTCCGTCGCGCGGGCCACGATCGCGTGCTCGCCCACGGTCGCGCCGGTCCACGAACCCGTGTACGGGGAGCTCGTGTCGGTCGCGACGACCACGCCGTCGGCCAGGAACTCGACCTTGGACACGGTGCCGTCGGTGTCGGCCGCGGTGGCCGCCAGCGGGACCGCCTGGCCGGACTGGAACGTCTGCGCGGGCGTCGGCGAGGTCAGCGACACCGTCGGGTCGGCGTTGACGTTCGGCCCGGTGCAGCGGGTGCCGTTGAGGGCGAAGTCCGTGGGCGGCCGGTTCTGGCCGGTCCACGAGCCGTTGAAGCCCGGCGTGACGGTGGCGCCCGTGCCGAGGTTCGGCGCCCAACCCGGCGCCGCCACGGTGACCGCGGCGCCGCTCTGCGAGAAGGTGCCGTTCCAGCCCTGCTGGACGCGCTGCCCATCCGGGAAGGTCCACGTGAGGCGCCAGTTGTTCACCGGGTCGCCCTCGTTGCGGATGGACACGCTGGCGCCGAAGCCACCCTGCCACTGGTTCGTGACCTGGTAGTTGACCGTGCAAGCCACGGCCGCGTTCGCCACCGGCGCGACGAACGGCATAACACCCGCGGCAGTTGCCGCCGCGGCCATCAGCGCGAGCGGACCGGTGCGCAACCGTCCCGCTCTGGTGCGGTACCTCATGCGTCCTCCTCCTGCACGGATCAGCCATTGACCCGCGAGCTTGAAAGGGCGGGGCGGAGTGGAGTCGGCACGGGACGCCTGGGCGCGCAGAACGTCCCGTGCCGAGTCTGGGTGCTAGGGCTCCGTGCCCCAGGCGAGGGTTCCGCCGGTGTAGGCGGTCACCCGGTCGAAGTCGGTGAGGGTCGCGCTCACCCGGTAGCTGTGGTCGTCGGCCTGGTTGAAGGTCGACCAGTCGGACTTGGCCACCCGCAACTGGATGTCGCCGGTGCTCGCGCCCGCGGCGAGCGTGCCCGCGGTGAAGGACACCTGGAGGTAGGAGTCCGCGCCCGGCCGTGCGTTCGGCAGCTTCACGACGGTGGCGCGCACGTTGGCGCAGCCGACCACCGCCCAGTCGCAGAACACCTGGTAGTTGGCGTTGGCGGTGTCACCGGTGAACCAGTACCGGAGGGTGACGGTGGACCGGTCGACCGCCGTGGCGCCGCGGTTGACCACGGCGAGCGTCGCGCCGATCTGGTTGGCGCTCGCCGAGCCGTTGCCGCGCTGCTGCACGGCGACTGGGCCGCTCACGCCGCCCGGCGTGGTCCGGAACGTCACCGCGGTGCTCGCGGCGGAGACGTTGCCGGCGGCGTCCCGGGCTCGGACGGCGAAGGTGTAGGCGGTGTCGGCGGTGAGGCCGGTCAACTGGTGGCTCACGCCGGTCGTGGTGGCCGCGACCGAGCCGTCCGGGCGGACGATGTCGTAGCCCACCACGGCGTTGTTGTCGCTGGAGGCGGTCCACGTGATCGTCGCGCCGGTGCTCGTGATCGCGGAGGCGGTCAGTCCACCCGGGACGGTCGGCGCCTCGCGGTCGCCGTTGTCCGCCACGGTGATCACGATCGGCGTGCTCGCCGCCGACGCGTTGCCCGCCGCGTCCTTGGCCCGTACCGAGAAGGAGTGCGAGCCCGGCGCGAGGCCGGAGAGGGGGAACGTCGGGGTGGCCGTGGCACCTACGACCGTGCCGTCCGCCCGCAGCACGTCGTAGCCGGCCACCCCGACGTTGTCGGTGGAGGCGTTCCAGCCCAGGGTGAAGGTGTTGTTCGGACCGGCGACCGCCCGCAGCCCGGTGGGGACGGTGGGCGCCTCGCGGTCCACCACCGCCGGACCGGGCTCCTTGCCCCACTGCACCTGGCCGTCCTGCACGAGCACCACGCGGTCGGTCAGCGCGACCGTGTTGCCCGTGCCCAGGCCCTCGTACGACCAGTCGTTGGACGGGTCCCAGGTGCCGGCGCTGGTGATGCGGAACTGGACCTCGTGCTTGTGCGCGGACTGGCCGCCGGGGTACACGCCGGGACACGGCACGTCCACGTAGTACACCGAGCCGCTGTGCTGCTTGGGCGCGCCCGGCGTGCCGCACTGGTTGTAGTTCGTGGTGACGGTGACCTGGTCGGGCGTGGTGGCGCCGTCGAGGGTGAAGTAGTAGCGCAGCGAGCCGTTGAACATCCGGGCGGGCCACGCGGTCTTGTTGAGCACGAACGCCTTGATCTCGGTGAAGCCGGTCGCGCTCTGGTTGACCGAGGCCTGCACGGTCAGCTCGGGGCCGTCGGTGGCCTCCGCGACCGGGAAGTTCGCCAGCGGCGTGCCGCCGTACTCCTTGTAGAGCCGGGCGAGCGCGCCGGTGAACCCGGCGTTGTAGTCCAGCGCGACCTCGTTGGCGACGAAGTCGGTGCGGTCGTCCTTGTAGGAGTCGTTGTTCGTGCCGGGGCCGCCGACCAGGGCGCCGTACAGCACGTGCCTGCTGGTGACGGGGTCCTGCATGGTGTCGGCCCACGCGCCGTGCGCGGTGCGGTGGTGCGGGTTGCGCGGCGGGGTGGCGCCGAAGCCGACGACGTAGCTGGCGTTGCGCGGGTTGTCGCCCAGCGCGTAGTTGATCTGCCGCGCGCCGAAGTCGTGGTAGGTGGTCGCCCTCGCGGCGTCGCGCTCGCGCAGCCAGTCGCTGTAGACCAGCGCGACGAACGCGGTGTTGGCCGCGTACCGCAGCGAGCCCCAGGTGTCCAGGTGCGCCTGGCCGCCCGGCGAGTAGCGCACCCGGTTGCCGTTGTAGCCGGTGGTCCAGTAGTCCAGCCACCGGTTCGCGTCGGCGACGTACTCGGCCTCGCCGGTCAGCTTGGCCAGCAGCACGTAGGCGCCGTAGGACTTGTCGTCCCACGCGATGGTCCACCGGTAGGACCGCGTGGTGGTCTGCGGCTCCGTGGACAGCTTCGGGTACTCCGCCTTGGCCTTGGCCAGGTAGCTCGCGTCGCCCGTGGCGCGGTACAGCCAGATCGCGCCCCACACGAGCTCGTCCTGGTAGCCGCTCCAGGAGTTGTAGAAGTTCGCCGAGTCGGTGATGCAGGCGCTGTACTTGCCGCGGTAGGTGTCGGCGAAGCTGTAGAGCTGCTTGGCGTGGGTCAGCAGCGTGGCGGCGTAGGTGGGATCGGTCGCCTTGAACACCATCGAGGCCGACGCCATCGCCGCGGCGTACTCGCCCGCCAGGTCCGAGCCGGGGCAGGACGCGTCCACTTTGTACGACGGGCGCGCCATCTGCATGACCTCGGCCGCGCCCCACCACTTGTGGTCGTCGTCGCCCTTGCCGACCTGCCCGTACACCACGTTGGGCGACGGGTGGGCCTTGATGATCCAGTCCGTGCCCCACTTGAGGTTCGCCATCAGGTGCCGCAGCTGGCCCGAGCTCTCGTAGGCGTCGCGGTTCTCCACCGCGCCCCACGCCAGCATCGACATCGTGGCCGCGAACGGCAGGCCGAACTTGACGTGGTCGCCCGCGTCGTAGAAGCCGCCCGAGAGGTCGAGGCCGACGTCGCTGCCGTCGCGCAGCGCGGAGTCGCCGCGCCAGTTCACCCGGTTGTCCGCGGGCAGGTCGCCGGACCGCTGGGCGTCGTAGAACCAGATCGACTTCTGCAGGGCCTCGCCGTAGTTGAACGCGGGCGCGGCCGTCGCGGACGGCTGGAACGGGGTCAGCGTCAAGGCGCTGACCAGCACGGCTAGCGTGCCGGCCAGCGCACCGGACATGCGTCGTCGCATGCGGTGCCTCCGAGGGGCAGGGCGGTGGAGGTTTCTGGGAGCGCTCCCAGTCCGGGACTGTAACGGCAACGAAACACCGTGAAAAGAGGGTTCAGCCACAAAGCCTTGACAAATTCGGCTTGCAGGCGTCCCGCCTCTGCGCCGAACGGTGGCCGGCGCTGGACCGAATGACCCAGCGTGGGGGAGCGCTCCCAGAACGTGACCACGGCTCGGCGCTACCTCGCCCGGCAGGTCAGCTCGGGCGTGACCGCCGAGCCGCTCGCGGTGTACCCGAAGGACCCCGAAGCCCCGGGTGCGAGCGTGCCGTTCCAGCCGACGTCGTCCACGGACACCGAGGTGCCGGACTGGGTCAGCGTGCCGTTCCAGAGCGAGTTGATCGTCTGGTCGCCGGGCCTCGTCCAGGTGACCGTCCAGCCGTTCAGCCGAGCGGTTCCGGTGTTGGCGACGGTGACCTCGGCCTGGAACCCGCCTTGCCAGGAGCCGGCGAGGCGGGCCGTGGCCACGCAGCCGCCGGGCGGGGGCACGGAGGTCGTCGTGGTCGTCGTGGTCGTGGTGGTGGTCGTCGTCGAGGTGGTGGTGCTGGTCGGCGTGGTGCTGGTGGTGATGGGGCGGTAGCTCAGGCCGTGCCCGAGCGGGTAGAGGGCGGCCTTGCCGTCACCGGCGTTGATCGGCTGCTGCGAACCGCTGTTCATCCAGGTCATGGGCAGCTTGCCGGTCGGGTTGTAGTCGCCGAACAGCACGTCCGCCACGCCGCGGCCCTCGGTGCCGGGCAGCCAGGAGGCGAGCAGCGCGTCCCAGTCGCCGACCTGGTTCGCGATGTCCAGCGGGCGTCCGGACACCAGCACGACGACCACCGGGATGCCCGCCGAGCGGAGCCGGTTGATCGTCTCCAGGTCCTCGCGGTCCAGGCCGAGGCCGTACGGCCGGTCGCCCTGCCCCTCGGCGTACGGGGTCTCCCCCACCACCGCGATGGCCGCGTCGTACGAGCCGTCCACGCCCGCGCCGTACCGGTCGTGGGTGATCGACGCGCCGGAGCCGACCAGGTCGCGGATGCCCTGGAGGATCGTGGTGCCGGGCGTGGTGTTGCCGCTGCCGCCCTGCCAGGTGATCGTCCAGCCGCCGCTCTGGTTGCCGATGTCGTCGGCCGACTTGCCCGCGACGAAGTACCGGCCGGACTTGGCCAGCGGCAGCACGCCGTCGTTGCGCAGCAGCACCTGCGACTGCCGCACGGCCTGGCGGGCCAGGTCGCGGTGCGCGGCCGAGCCGACCGTCGAGGTCAGCGAGCGGTCGGTGAGCGGGCGCTCGAACAGGCCGAGCTCGAACTTCTTGGTCAGGATGCGGCGGTTGGCGTCGTCGATGCGGGCCGTGCTCACGCGACCGGCCTGCACCTCGGCCTTGAGCAGGCTGATGAACCGCCGGTAGTCGGTCGGCACCATGACCATGTCGATGCCCGCGTTGACCGCCGCGGCGACCTCGGCGCCGGTGAACCCGGTCGCGCCGTCGATCTGGTCGATGCCCGCCCAGTCCGAGACCACGAAGCCGGTGAAGCCGAGCTCGGTCTTGAGCAGGTCGGTGATCAGGTAGCGGTGACCGTGCGCCTTGACGCCGTTCCAGCTGCTGTAGGAGATCATCACGGAGCCGACGCCGCGCTCGACGGCGGCCTTGAACGGCGGCAGGTGCACCGTGCGCAGCTCCTGCTCGGTGATCCGGGCGTCGCCCTGGTCGTCGCCCGCGGCCGTGCCGCCGTCGGCGATGAAGTGCTTGGCGGTGGCGAGCACCGAGCCGGGCGTGCCGCCGAGGGTCGCGCCCTGCAACTCGTCGATGTAGCTGGTCATCGCGGTGGGAATCTCCGGCACCTCGCCAAACGACTCGTAGGTGCGGCCCCACCGGTCGTCGCGCGCGACGCACAGGCAGGGCGCGAAGTTCCAGTCGATGCCGGTGCCCGCGACCTCCTTCGCGGTGGCCTCGCCGATGCGCTGGACCAGCCCGGGGTCGCGCGTGGCGCCCAGGCCGATGTTGTGCGGGAAGATCGTCGCGCCGCGCACGTTGTTGTGCCCGTGCACCGCGTCCACGCCGTAGACGAGCGGGATGCCCAGCGGCGTGGACATGGCCGTGCGCTGGAAGTTGTCGTACATGTCGGCCCACGACTGGGGCGTGTTCGGCGTCGGCGCGGAGCCGCCGCCCGAGAGCAGCGAGCCGATCCGGTAGGTGGCCAGGTCCGCGGCGGAGCCGAGGGCGCCGCGGTCGACCTGGGTCATCTGGCCGACCTTGTCGTCCAGCGACATGCGGGCGAGCAGCTGCTCGACCCGCGGGTCGGCCTGGGCCGCCACCTGCGCGGTGGCGACCGGCCGCAGGTGCGGCACCAGCACGGTGGCGGCGAGGGCGACGGCCGCCAGGAGGGCCGTCGTCGCGGCCACCGCGACAGGTCGGGAGGGAGTGCGCGTCATTGCGTTGCCTCCGGGGCGAGAACAGGGTCCGGGAGAGTGCTGGGAGCGTTCCCAGACTAAGAATGTCCGGTTCTGTGCACCAGTGATGAGCTTTTCGGCGTATTGCCACGGCGACCGCACGGCGTAATTCGACAAATTTTCGACATCAACTTCGACTCCGCCGTGACCTGGGTCTCAGTAACCTGATCGGAGCAGTCGACCCAGGAAATGCTCACCCTCAGTGGCGAACCGCGCGTTCGTCGGCGGCTGACCCGTCTCAGGCACTGTTCATCCGGCGTTTTCTTCACGGACCGTGAGAAACGGCGGGGGTCACCGGTGGATCACGACCTCTTTTCTTCACCGTTTCCGACTGGCTACAGTCCTGCCACCTGGGAGCGCTCCCAGCCGAAGTCCGCCCCCGTTCAGCACCGACGCTGCGAGGACCTTCCGATGCGAGCACACAACGCCCACGAATCCGGCACCGACGTCCGACGGCCACGCCACAAGGCGAGGCTGGCCGCGGCGGGCGCGCTCTCCAGCGCTCTGGTGGCCAGCGCCGTTGCCCTGGTCCTCGGCGGCGGCGCGACGACCGCGCAGGCGGCCGACTCGGCGTTCTACGTCGACCCGAACACCTCGTCCGCGAGGTGGGTCGCGCAGAACCCCAACGACTCGCGGGCGGCGGTGATCCGGGACCGGATCGCCTCGGTTCCCGCGGCGCGGTGGTTCACCACCACCAACACCTCGACGGTGCGTTCGGAGGTCAACTCCTACGTCGGCGCGGCGGCGTCGGCCGGGAAGATCCCGATCATGGTGGTCTACAACATCCCGAACCGCGACTGCGGTGGCGCCAGTGGCGGCGGCGCGCCCTCCCACGAGGCCTACCGCGCCTGGGTGGACGAGGTCGCGGCGGGGCTGGCGGGTCGGCCGGCGTGGATCGTGCTCGAACCGGACGTACTGCCGATCATGAGCAACTGCCAGAGCGCCGACCAGCAGAACCAGACCAGGGCGTCGATGGCCTACGCGGGCAAGAAGCTCAAGTCGGGTTCCGGGCAGGCCAAGGTGTACTACGACATCGGCAACTCGGCGTGGCTGTCCCCGTCGGAGGCCGCCAACCGGCTGCGCGCCGCCGACATCTCCAACAGCGCCGACGGCATCGCGTCGAACGTGTCGAACTACCGCAGGACGTCCGACGAGGTGGCCTACACCAAGAACATCCTCAACGCCGTCGGCGACGGCAGGCTCACCGCCGTGATCGACACCAGCCGCAACGGCAACGGCCCGCTGGGCACCGAGTGGTGCGACCCCGCCGGGCGCGCCATCGGCACGCCCAGCACGACCAGCACCGGCGACTCCCGCATCGCCGGGTTCCTCTGGGTCAAGCTGCCCGGCGAGGCCGACGGCTGCATCGCACAGGCGGGCCAGTTCGTGCCACAGCGCGCCTACGACCTGGCCATCGCCGCCGGCCCGACGTCCACCACCACGACGACGTCCACCACTACCTCCACGACCACGAGCACCACCACTACTACTTCCACGACCACTTCCACCACGACCACCACTCCGCCTCCAGGGGACGGATGCAGGGTGACGCACCGCGTGGTGAGCCAGTGGTCGGGCGGTTACACCGGCGAGATCGTCATCGAGAACCGGGGCGCGGCCCTCACCGGCTGGACCCTGACGTTCTCCGCGCCCGGCGTGACCGTTTCCCAGGGCTGGAACGGGACGTGGACCGACGGCGGCGACATCGTCCGCGTCGGCAACGCGGCCTGGAACGGCGGACTCGCGACCGGTGGTACCGCGACCATCGGTTACAACGCGAGCTTCAGCGGCGGTACCCCACCGTTCACTTCTCCCACTTTGAACGGTGTGGCGTGCGGCTGACGCCGTAGCCCAGCCCTCAAGCGGCTCCCCTCCCCGACTGGCAGTCAACGGGAGGGGAGCCGCTCTCCTTATATCCTTGTGCACGTGACCGAACCGATGTCCGTCGCCGCGCGCGAGGCGTTGTCGACCGACCCGTCCGCGCCCGCCGAGGCGTTGGCGGCGCTCGCCGACGACCCGAGCCCGGTGGTCCGCGCGAACCTGCTCACCAACCCGGCCGTGCCCGCCGACCTGCGCTACCAGGTGCACGCGTCGCTGTCGGCGGAGGCGGCGTCCGGTGACCGCGAGGCGGAGAACGCGCTGGCGTGGGTGCGCTACGACCGTTCCGGCCGCACCGCCTGCGACCGGCCGGAATGACCGCCCCCGGGATGAGCGACCGCTGCCCGTGCGGCCGGGGTGAGCCCTACGAGGAGTGCTGCGGCCCGTTGCACCAGGGGCGGCGCAAGGCGCCGACCGCGGAAGCCCTCATGCGCTCCCGCTACAGCGCGTTCGCGGTGGGCGACGAGGACTACCTCCTGGCCACGTGGCACCCGACGACCCGGCCGGCGTCGCTGGACCTGGACCCGGACCAGCGCTGGACCCACCTGGAGATCCTCTCGCACACCGGCGGCACCCCGTTCCAGACGACGGGCACGGTCGAGTTCCGCGCCCATTACCGCTGGCAGGGCCACCGCGACGAGCTGCACGAGAACAGCCGCTTCGTCCGCGAGGACGGCGCCTGGTTCTACGTCTCCCCCGCCTGAAACACCGGCCGCCGCCAGGACGATCTACCGGACATGGTCGAGCAGGCTGATGGCAGCTTAGGGATCTACGACGCCTTCCCCGGTTATCGCCGCCCGTCCGAGGACGAGTTGGCCGACGCCCTCCGCTCCGCGCTGGTCGTGGTCGACGCGAACGTCCTGCTCAACCTGTACCGGTACAACGAGTCGACGCGCGACGACCTGCTCGGCCTGCTGCGCGGGGTGGGTGACCGGCTGTGGGTGCCGCACCAGGTGATGCGCGAGTTCTGGCGCAACCGGCTGACCGTGCTGGCAGGCCGTGCGGTGGCCACCGACCAGGTGCTCACCGCGCTGGGCAAGCAGCAGCGGGCCGCTGACGACGCGTTGCACCAGTGGGCGAAGACCACGGCGTTGGCCGACGCGGTGCGCGACGACCTCGTGCGCAAGGTCGCCAAGCTGCACCAGGACCTGGTGGACGTCATCGGATCACACACCCCGGCGTCGCCCGACTCGCCGGGGGTGCCGGGACGCGAGCCGGTGCTCGACCAGTTGGAAGCGCTCCTGCGCGGCAAGGTGGGCGCGAAGCCCGAGCCCACCCGGTGGACCGAACTGGTCAAGGAGGGCAAACGACGTGCCGCCGCGAAGGAGCCACCCGGCTACCTCGACGCGGGCAAGGACGAGTCGAACCTGCCCGAGGGCGCGGCCGGCGACTACCTCGTCTGGGCGCAGGCGGTCCAGGAGGCGGCGCGGCGTGACGCGGACCTGCTCTTCGTGACCGGTGACGAGAAGGAGGACTGGTGGTGGCGTTACCGGTCGGAATTCCTCGGTCCGCGCGTCGAGCTGGTGGAGCAGTTCGCCGCCGCGTCCGGCAAGCAGCTCTACATGATGCGGCCCGTCGACCTCCTCAAACGGGCGGCGGCGATCGAGGTCGAGGTGCGCAGCGAGTCCGTGAGCGACGTCGCGCGGGTGAGCGAGAGCCAGGAGAGCGCGACCTGGACGCCCGCCGGCGTGGCCGAGCTGCTCCGGCAGCTCGACTTCGAGGAACGACCACAAGCCGAGGTCATCCGTCAGGCGGCCAGACAGGAGGGGTGGATCGATCGCGAGACGATTTACCGGATCGGCGGGTTCAACGACGAACGGTCGCTGCGAGGCTTCACCAAACCGACCGCACGCATCACGCGCATGCTGCAGAGCCGCGGCATCGTGGCAGAGGGTGTCGAGCCCGCGCTGACCCCGGCCTACAACGGCGTCACGGCGTTCGCGTTCCACATCCCGGTCGAGATGGTGGCCATCCTCGAGAACGAGCCCGACGAGGTTGACCTGGACGGAGTTCCGGACTAGCGCGGTGCGTTCTGGGAGCCCCGGACGCCGGTGGCGGAGCCGCGCGGGAGGGTGCAGGCGGCGTCGGTGTTGAACGGGCCGACCGACGTGTCCAGGCCGCTCTTGCGCGGGGTGGCCTCGTAGCCCGCGGTGCACGGTGGGGGTTCGAAGAACGTCAGCGCCAGGCCGAACCGGGCCTGGCCGGACGCGACGGTCGACGCGCCCACCGACACCGCGTCCGGCACGGTCACCAGGACTTCCTCCAACGCCCCCTGCCGGGTGACGAGGACGTCCGCCGTGGTCAGGAGGTTGGCCAGCACGATGCCGAGGTTGGGCCCCGACTCCCGCAGCAGGGCGCTCACCTCCGCCGACGCGCCCGGCACGGCCCCGATCAGCCGCCGCAGGTCGCCGTCCGACTCACGCAGCCGTGACGCGACCAGCAGCGCGCTGTCGGCGAACGAGTTGATCGCGGCCGAGTGGTCCAGCTGGGTCCGCAGCACGGCGACGGAGTCGTCGAGCAACCGCGTGGTCTGCGGCAGGTGCGCGCCGGCCGTCCCGATGAACTCGGTCGTGGCGTCCAGCAGCACCTGGAGATCCGGCCCGGTGCCCCGCAACGCCTGGTCCAGCTCGTCCACGACGGTCCGCAGCGACTCGACCGGCACCGAGCGCGCCAGGTCGTCCAGGCTGGTCAGCACCTGCTCCACCGGCAGCGGCAGCCTGGTCCGCGACCGCTCGATCACCGAACCGTCGCCCAGGTACGGCCCGCTGTCCCGGCGCGGCCGCAGGTCGACGTACTGCTCGCCCACCGCCGAGCGGTTCGCGACCACCGCCTCCAGGTCCACCGGGATCGGCGGCGCGCCCGCCGCGATGCGCAACTCGACCTCGACCTGCCCGTCACCCAGCCGGATCGGCCCGACCCGGCCCACCGGCACACCCCGGTACGTCACCTCGCCGCCGGTGAACAGGCCACCGGTGCGGGCCAGCTCCAGCCTGACCGCGTAGCCGTCGTCCACCACCACGAGCCCGACGTACTTCGCGCTCACGTACGTGACGCCGAGCAGCGCGATGACCGCGAACAGCGCGACCTGCAACCGGATCCGCCGGGTGATCATCAACGCCCTCCGGGCTTCAGGGTCAGGTAGGTGTTGAGGTAGTCGCCCTTGATGCCGTCGAGCACGGCGTCGGTGAACGGGAACGTCAGCAGCATCTCCAGCGACTGCGGCAGGTTCTGCCCGGACTCGGCCAGCCGCCGCAACGTCGGCTCCAGCGCCCGCAGGTCGGCCACCAGGTCGTCACGGCTGCGGTTCACCGTGTCCACCGCGACGTCGGACAGCTCGCGCAACGCGTTCAACAGCCCGACCAGCTGCCCGCGCTGGTCGTTCAGCACCCGCAGACCCGGCTCCAGCCCGTCCAGCACCTCGCCGATGTCGCCCTTGCGCGCCTCCAGGGAGGACGCGAGCTTGTCCATCCCTTCGAGAGCGCGCGTGATCTCGCCCTTGTGCGAGTCCATCGCGCCGACGAAAGAGTCCACAGTGGACAGCAGGGACCGCACCGCGGCCTCGTTGCCGGACAGCGCGGCGCTCAGCTCCCGTGAGATGTCCCGGATCTGCGCGATGCCGCCGCCGTTGAGCAGCATCGACAACGCGCCGAACACCTCCTCCACCTCGGGGTTGCGGTTGGTCCGCGTCACCGGGATCACCGCCCCGTCCACCAGCGGCGACGCCGACCGCTCGTCGGGCACGGCCAGCTCCACGTACTTCTCCCCCAGCAGGCTCGACTGCCGCAGCCGGGCGAGGGCGTTCGACGGCAGCAGCACGTCACCGCGCACCGCGACCCGCACCAGCGCCGTGGAGCCGTCCTCGGACAACCCGATGTCCTCGACCTTGCCCACCGCCACGTCGTCCACCTTCACGCCGGCGTGCGGCACGAGGTCGAGCACGTCGTCGAACTCGACGGTCACCCGGTACGGCCGGTCGCCGAGGTCCGCGCCGCCGGGCAGCGGCAGGTCGTACGCGCTCGGCATCGCCGAGCACCCCGTCAGCACCAGGACGAGCCCCACCGCCGCCAGCCGCCTCACCGCGCACCTCCGGGAACGCTCAGCAGGTCGGTCACGAACTCGTTCAGGTTGGCGCGCGCGTTCAACGTCCCGGTCGCCGGGTCGTAGGCGTTCACCACGTTGTGCAACGCGACCGGCGCGACCTCCAGCATCTCGGTCAACGACTCCTGTTGCCGCACCAGGGTCCCGGTCAGCACGGCCAGGTCGTCCACACTGGACTTCACGCGCTCGCGGTTGTCGTGCACGAAACCCCGCACCTGCTCCAGCGCGGTGGCCAACTCGCCCAACGCCGCGCCCAGGTCGTCCCGCTCGGCGGCGAAGAACCCGGACACGTCGGCCAGCTGGTCGGCCAGCCGCCCCACCTGCTCGTCGTTCGCCGCGAGCATCGACGTGAACGACTGGAGGTTGTCCACGGTCCCGAACAGGTCGTCCCGCGACCCCGCCAACGTCTTCGCCGCGTCCGCGAGCTGCCGGATCGACTCGCCCAGCGCCGCGCCGGTCCCGTCCAGGTTGGCCGCGCCCGTGTTCAGCAGGTCGGACAACGCGCCCTCGCGGTTGGCCCCGTTCGGGCCGAGCGCGGTCAGCAGCGTGTCCAGGCTCGTGTACAGCTCGTCCAGCTCGACCGTGCCCGCGGTGCGCGCGCTGGTGATCACGGCCCCGGGCGCGATCTTGTCGCCCCCGGTGTAGACGGGCGTGAGCTGCACGTACCGGTCGGCCACGATGTTCGGCGACACGACCACGGCACGGGCGTCGGCGGGCACTTCCACGCCGTGGTCCAGTTCGAGGTCGACCCGCACCGACCCGCCCTCGGGCAGCACGCCGACCACCCGGCCGACCGGCACGCCGAGCACCCGCACGTCCGAGCCCTCGTACACGCCGACGGCGGCGGTGAAGTAGGCGGCGACCCGCGTCGGCGAAGGCCGCAGGAAGATCCACCACACGACCGCCGCCGCCACGAGGACCAGCACGGACCCCTGCGCCAGCGCCACGACCAGGCGGCGACCGCCCCGCGTCCGGGCGAACATCAGCGGCCTCCCGTCGGGCAGTCGCGCCGCGCGCCCGGGTCGACCACGAGCCCGCACAGGTAGGTGTCCACCCACTGGCCGTTGCCGAGGGAGTTGTTCAGCACCCGGTAGTACGGCCCGGCCAGCGCGAGGCCCCGCTCCAGCGCGTCCTGGTTGGCCCGCAGCACGTCGGTGACCCGTTCCAGCTGCTCCAACGCGGGCCGCAGCTGCTCGGAGTTGTCGGCGACCAGGCCGGACAGCTGCCGCGACAGCGCGCGGGTCCCGTCGAGCAGCGCCGCGATCGCGTCACGGCGGCGGCCGACCTCCTCCAGCAGCAGGTTGCCGTCCGTGATGAGCGCGGCGAAGTCGTTGTTGCGCTCCGCCAACACCCCGCTGACCCGGTTCGCGCCCGTGATCAGCGACGCCAGCTGCCCGTCGCGCGAGGAGATGGTCTTCGACAGCGCCGACAACCCTTCCAACGCCTGCTTCACGTGCTCCGGCGAGTCGCGGAAGGTGTCCGAGAGCACCTGGAAGCTCTCCGCGAGCCGGTCGGTGTCGATCTCGCCGAGCGTCGTCGACAGCCCGCTGAACGCCTCGATCACGTCGTAGGGCGAGGTGGTGCGCTCGACCGGGATGGTGTCGGTGAGCGGGTCGCGGCCCTCCGAGTCGAGCGCCAGGTACTTCTGCCCGAGCAGGGTCTTGATCCGGATCTCGGCCCGGCTGCGGTCGCCCAGCTCGACACCGGTGACCCGGAACGTCACCCGCACCCGGCCCCCGTGCAGCTCGACGTCGGTCACCTCGCCGACCTTCAGGCCCGCGACGCGGACCTCGTCGTCCACGCGCAGGCCGGCCGCCTCGGTGAACTCGGCGGTGTGCTCCACGCCGCCGCCGAAGAACGGCAGGTCCTCCAGGAAGAAGGTGAGCAGGGCGGTGATCGCGATGACCAGGAGGCCTACGGCTCCCAGCAGCACCGGTCTGCGTTCGATCCGCTGGGGCGTCATCGGTGGCACCTCGATTCGGTGACGGGGATGCCGACCGGCGGTCCGCCGGGCGCGGGCGGGGCCTCGGAGGAGGCGAAGCACAGGTAGAAGTTGAGCCAGGAGCCGTAGGACGCGGTGCGGCCGATGGCCTCGAACTTCACCGGCAGGTTGCGGATGAACGGCTCCAGCTCGGGCGCGTCGCCGAGGTTGCCCGCGAGCAGCCCGAGCGCGGCGATGTCGTCCTTGAGCGGTTGGCGTCCCTGCTCCAGCAGCGACGCCGTGCTGTCGCTCAACGCGGCCAGGCCGGTGATGGCGTTGCCGATCGGCTCGCGGTCGGCAGCGAAGCCGGACACCAGCTGCCGCATCGAGGTCAGCAGCTCGCCGAACCGGTCGTCCCGCGAGTTCACCGTCTCCAGCACCGCGTTCAGGTTCTCCACCACCTTGCCGATGACGTCGTCCTTGGCGGCCAGCGCGGAGGTGAGCGACGCGGTGTGCGCGAGCAGGCTCTCCACCGTGCCGCCCTCGCCCTGCAGCACCTGGACGATCTCGTGCGACAGCTTGTTGACGTCCTCCGGGTCCAGCGCCTGGAACAGCGGCTTGAACCCGTTGAACAACGTGGTCAGGTCCAGTGCCGGGGTCGTCCGCTCGACGGGGATCAGGCCCCCGTGCGGCAGCTTCTCCCCCATCCGCCCGGCGGGCTGCTCCAGCGCGACGTACCGCTGGCCGACCAGGTTGCGGTACTTGATGGTGGCGGTGACGTCGGCGGACAGCGACCGGCCGTCGGCGACCGAGAACGACACGTCGACCAGCTCGTCGTCCACCAGCTCCATCGACTCGACCTGGCCGACCTTCACCCCGGACATGCGCACGTCGTCGCCCTCGGCCAACGCCGTGACGTCGGTGAACCGGGCTGCGTAGACGACGGCGGAGCCGACCTGGCTGCCCGCGATGGTCGCCGCGAGGAAGCCGGTCGCGGCGACCGTGACCACGACGAACACCAGGAACTTGGTCAGCGGCGCGGCGATGTTCCTCATCGGCCACCCGCCGTGAGCAGACGCGCCCAGTCGGGCACCTGGTCGGGGGCGACCGCGTTGACCGGACCGGACGGGCAGTGCGGACCACCGCCCCGGCGGTGCACGGGGTCGTCGCGGCCGGGCACGTACTCCTCCCCCGGCGGCACGACCGTGATCTCCGCGTGCACGCCCGGCTGGTCGGTGCCCTTGCCGAGCACCTGGTCCATCCGCGGCCGGATGGCGTTGACCGCGCCGAGCACGCACCCGAACTCGGGCGAGTAGGTGGCGAACAGCTCGAACGTCGGCCGTGACCGGTCCGCCAGCGCCACCACGGTCTCCCCGTTGGCGCGGAGGAAGCCGGTCAGGTCGGCCGAAGCGGTGGTGAGGCTGGCGTACACGGCGTCGAGGTCGGCGCGTTGCTCGGCGATCGTGCGGCTGACCGCGGTGGCGTCCGCCAACGCCCGCACCAGGTCCGGCCCCGCGTCCGCGTACACGCCGGTGACGTCGGCGAACGCGGTGATGTCCTCCTTGAGCACGGGCAGGTGCGGGTTCAGCTCGCGCAGGTAGGCGTCGAGGTCCACGATCGCCTGCCCCAGGGTCGCGCCGCGCCCGTCCAGCGCCCGCGCCATCGACGTCAGCGCGGAGGACAGCTTGTCCGGCCGCACGGCCTGCAACGTCGGCAGCAGGTCCGCGAGCACCCGTTCCAGCTCGATCGCGCCGGACGTGCGGTCCTGCTCGATCACGGCGCCGTCGTCGAGCGCGCCGGCGGGGTCGTCCGGGAGCTCCAGGCTGACGAACCGCTCGCCGAACAGCGTCTTCGGCAGCAGCCGGGCGGACACGTTCGCCGGGATGCGGCCGACCTGGTCCGGGCGCAGCCCGAGCTCGACCTCGGCGCCGTCGCCGTGCGAGCGGATCGCCCGCACCTCGCCGACCAGCACGCCGAGCAGCTTCACGTCCGACTCGGCCTGGAGCTGGTTGCCGACGTGGTCGGTGCGCAGCAGCACGGTCACCCGGGACGTGAACACCTTCTGGTACGCCGCGACGGACAAACCGCACAGCGCGACCAGGAGGGCGGCGAACAGCAGCCCCAGCAGGCGACGGCGCAATGCCACGGGTATTCTCCGAATGGGTGATGGGAATAGTCCGAAATAACGTTACCGACGAGTACGGTACTAACGGACGTGCCACCGCACAAGCAACCGCAAATCCTTGTCAAGCGCATGACAAAATCGGTTCGCGAAACACTCACCTGGATGCACAAACCCGATCGGGGCCTGGCGCCCCGGCCCGCGGTGCGGCTAACAATGATCGGCGTTGTCGAGAATCGGGGGTGCCCGCGTGTCACAGCTGCCGCACTGCGTCCGGGTGCTCCACCGCGCCGGAATGGTCCAAGCGCACCGGCCCGATCGGGCGCTGCGGTCGCTGGTCGAGGTGCGCGCGTGGGGCCCGCTGCTCGGGTCGGTGCTCCGCGCCGCGCGCGAGCAGCCCGACGCCACGGCGGTGATCGACGAGACCGGCCCGTGCGGCTACGCCGACCTGCACGAGCGGTCCGCGGCGCTGGCCCGCGCCCTGCACGCGGCCGGCATCGGCGCGGGGCACGTGGTGGCCGTGCTGTGCCGCAACCACCGCGGGCCGGTGGAGGCGATGCTGGCGTGCGCCCGCATCGGCGCGCGGGTGCTGCTGCTCAACACCGGGTTCGCCGGGCCGCAACTGGCGGACGTGGTGCGCCGGGAACGGGTGGCCGCGCTGGTGCACGACCCCGACTTCGAGCCCGTGCTGGCGGAGGCGCCGCCCGCGGTGGCCAGGTTCTCCACCGGCGACCTCGACCAGCTGATCCGGTCGGCGCCCGACCGCGAGCCGCCACGACCGGCGCGGCCGGGCGACGTCGTGCTGCTCACCAGCGGCACCACCGGGACGCCCAAGGGCGCGCACCGGGAGGTGCGCTCGCCGTTCGCCGCGGTCGACTTCCTCGACCGCGTGCCGCTGCGGTCGCGCGAGGTGACGGTGATCGCCGCGCCGGTGTTCCACGGCATCGGCTTCGCGCACCTGGTGCTGGCGATGGGCCTGGGTTCGGCGGTGGTGCTGGCGCGCAGGTTCGACGCGAGCCGGACGGTGGAGTCGGTCGCGCGGCACCGGGCCACCGCGTTGATGCTCGTGCCGACGATGCTCCGGCGGATCCTCGACCTGGGCCCGTTGGAGCTGGAGTCGCACGACCTGTCGGCGTTGCGGGTGGTGCTGAGCTCCGGGGCGGACCTGCCGGCCCCGCTGGCCGCCGAGGCGACCAAGCGGTTCGGCGACGTCGTCCACGACCTGTACGGGTCGACCGAGGTGGCGGTGGCGACCGTGGCCACGCCCGAGGACCTGCGCGAGGCGCCCGGCACGGTCGGCCGCCCGCCCCGCACGTGCCAGGTGCGCGTCTACGACGACCAGGGTCGCCGGATCACCGAGCCGGGCGTGGTCGGCCGGGTGTTCGTGGGCAGCCGGCTGCGGTTCAGCGGCTACTCCGGCGGTGGCGGCAAGGACGTCGTCGACGGCCTGGTGAGCACCGGCGACCTGGGGCACTTCGACCGGAGCGGTCGGCTGTTCGTCGACGGCCGGGAGGACGACATGATCGTCTCCGGCGGCGAGAACGTGTACCCGGGCGAGGTGGAGAACCTGCTGGCCACGCACTACCAGGTGCGGGAGTCGGCGGTGGTCGGCGTGCCCGACGCGGAGTTCGGGCAGCGGCTGCGCGCGTTCGTGGTGCCGGTGCCCGGCGCGCGGGTCGACCCGGAGGAGCTGAAGCTGTTCGTGCGCGACCGGCTGGCCAGGCACAAGGTGCCCCGCGAGGTCGTGCTGACGGCGTCGCTGCCGCGCAACGCGACCGGCAAGGTGCTGCGCCGGCAGCTCCGCTAGCGCCGTTCTTGTCATGCGACGCACGACAACACTGGCGACTTTGTCACGGGAGTGCGCCCTGGTTGACAACTTTTCTTGATCAAAAATACAGTGTTCGGAATCACACCCGACCGTTTGGTGGTGGGCGAACAGCATGAACAGAACCGGAGAACTCCGAGCCTCCGAGTTACCGCTCATCGGGAACGCGGACCTGTGGGAGCAACTGCCCGCCGACCTCGCGCCGAAGTTCCGCGCCAGGGCCGGCGACGTGGCCGTGGACATGGTCCGGGAAATCCAGAACCAGATCGCCGAATATTCACAGAAGTTGGAGGGGATGTTCGGCCAAGTGGTGGTCGAGGGGGTGGAACAGGCGATACACCAGTTCATCGACCGGATGGTCGACCCGACCGCGCAACGGGAGGACCGGGCCAAGCTGTTCCGCCTGCTCGGCAAGCTCGAGGTCAGCGCCGGGCGCAGCCTCGACCTGCTGCAGACGGCGTACCGGATCGGCGCCCGGGTGGCGTGGCGGCGGATCTCCGAGTTCGGGCAGACTGAACGCGTGCCGCTGGCCACCATGTGCCTGATCGCCGAGGCGATCTTCGCCTACATCGACGAGCTGTCGCTGCGGTCGATGGAGGGCTACGCCGAGGCGCAGGCCCGGCACGCGGGCGCGTTGCAGCGGCGGCGCAAGCGATTGCTGGAACTGCTGCTGGGCGAACCGGGCTACCACCCGAACGCGCTGGCCGAGCTGGCCGAGGCGGCGCACTGGCCGTTGCCGGAGAAGGTGCTGGTGGTGGCGCTGGAACGGCGCACCGACCAGCACCAGCTGCCGATACCGGTGCTGCACGAGGACATCCTGATGGACCTGGAGGGCAGCGAGCCGTGCCTGCTGCTCACCGACCCCGAACGGCAGCTGGTCGCGTTGGAGCAGAAGCTCGGCGGGTGGCGCGCCGCCGTCGGGCCGATCGTGCCGCTGGCGTCGGCGCGGCAGTCGCTGCGCTGGGCGCGCCGCACCATCACGCTGATCCAGTCGGGCGTGATCGCGGACCGGCCGATGGTGGACACCACCGAGCACCTGTCGACGTTGCTCCTGCTCGGTGACGAGGAGCTGGTGCGGGAGCTGGTGAAGCGGACGCTGGCGCCGCTGGAGGGGCTGACGCCGAAGCAGCAGCAGCGGATGCGGGAGACGATGACCGCGTGGGTGGAGACGCGCGGCAGCGCGCCGGAGGTCGCGTCGAGCCTCGCCGTGCACCCGCAGACGGTCCGCTACCGGTTGCGGCAGCTGGAGGAGCTGTTCGGGGCGAAGCTGCACGACCCGGACGCGTTGTTCGACATGGGCATCGCGCTGCGGGCGCTGCGATTGCTGGGCGGGGCGGGGGGACAGCCGCGCAGGCTCGGTCCGGCGGGTCCGCCGGGGTTCACGGGGTCCCCGGGAGCAAGGTCAGCGTGAGGTCGATCGTGTTGCCCGGTCCCGAGATCAGACCGGTCAGCAGCGGGTCGAGCCGCTCGCGGCCCTGACAGCCACCGAAAGGCGGGATCGTGTAGACGCCCTTCATCCGCATCTTCGCCAGCTCGAACGGACCCTCCAGGTCGATCGACGCGGGTTCGACGGTCTGGCACGCCTGCCCGACGTCCAGCGGCTGCTCGTTGACGGCGACCTCGCCGAGCTTGACGACGACCCTGGCGTTCGCCTTGACGTAGCCGTCCTTGATCGTGCCGACGACCTTGGCGACCGGGATCAGGTCGGTGCGCGCGGTGTTGGGCACGAAGCCGAACACGATGAAGTAGCCGAAGCTCGGCGGCAGCGAGAGGTCGCCGGTGATGGTGCCGTCGACGAGGTCGATCTCGGCTTCGAGGGTGCCGGGGCCGAGGGCGAGGTCGGACTGGAGCTTGTGGATCCGGCTCGCCCCCTCGACCTCGTAGAAGACCTTGATGCCGGCCGTCGACACCGGCGCGCGCACCTCGGCGTGGCGAACCACCCACGTCGGGGTCAGTGCCGCGCCCAGCAGCGCGGCGACCGCGGCCAGCACCACCGCGACCCTCACCGCACGGCTCCGCTCATTCTCCGAAACTACTTTCCCGGACGCGGCCCGCACAAGCGCCGATCAATGATTTGTCATGTGCGTGACAAACCTTTCCAGCGCTTTTATCGCACCTCTGACACAGCCGGGCAAACGTGAAAGAAATACTTGCCGAGCCTGCGCGACAAAGCTACTTTACTGACGAGTAGCCTTCCGTCGCCCATCGCACACCCCTGTTTTCCGCACTGCTCTCGACGAGGAGACGCACATGCTGAAACTCACTGGCCGTAGGGTCGTCGGCGCGCTCGCGGCCGCCATCGCCGTCGTCGGATCGGTGGCGTTCGCCGGCGCGGGCACCGGCATGGCCGCCACCAAGAGCCTGACCCTGTCGTACAGCTGCCCGTTCCCGTTGATCGGCACGCAGGACGTGACCGTCCGCATCACCGTGGCCGACCTGGCCGACTCCGCGGTGGTCGGCCAGCCCGTCCCGCCGACGAGGGTGACCGCCATCGCCACGGTGCCGTCGAGCGCCACCCTCGGGCTCAGGCTGGTCGGCGCGACGACCGTGGAGGGCACCGCCGTCGCGAGCACCGCGGTGGACAACGCGGGCGCGGTGCAAGACGTCGTGGCCAACCTCGTGGTGGCCAAGACGAACATCCCGGCGTCCGGCTCGTTCAACACCATCGCCACGGGCGGCACGGCGCCGGTCACCTTCACCAGGGCGGGCACGACCACGGTCCGGGTCGGCGCCTTCAGCACCACGTTGACGCCGCGCCGGGCCGACGGCAGCTTGACCGGCCTCGGCACGTTCACCTCCGCCTGCACGCTCAAGGCGAACCAGAACACGCTGCTCCACACCTTCACCGTGTCGGCGGCCTGACCGTCGTCGACGGCACCGGGCAGTGATCCGACCGCGGGCGGGCCGGCGACGTCGCCGGCCCGCCCCGACGTTTCGCAGGAGAGGACCTGAGATGAGATTGCGGCACCGGGTGGCCGCGCTGGGTGTCACCGCGGTGGTGCTCGGCGGATCGGCCCTGTGGGGCGCGGGCGTCGGCAGCGCGGCGACGGCGAGGCTGACCCTGGTCTACAACTGCCCGTTCCCGTTGATCGGCGCACAGGACATGAGCGTCGAGATCGTGGTCGAGGACCTCCCGGACACCGCGGTGGTCGGCGAACCCATCCCGGAGGCGCGCGTCACCGCCACCGCCACCGTGCCGGAGCTGGCGACGCAGGGCCTGGCGCTCGTCGGCGCGGCGACCGTGGAAGGCACCGCGTCCGCGCAGACCGTGATCGACAACGCCGGGTTGGTGCTCGACATCGTGCCCGACCTGACCGTGGCCAAGACCGCGGTCCCGCCGTCGGGCGAGTTCGACACGGTCGCCACGGGCACCACGCCGTCGGTGAGCTTCCCCTTCGCCGGCACCACGACCATCGACGTCGGCGACTTCGTGACCACCCTGACCCCGCGCACCGCCGACGGTTCGGAGACGGGGCTGGGCACGTTCACCTCGCCGTGCACGCTCAAGCCGGGCCAGTCGACCCGCCTGTACGAGTTCACGGTGCAGTCCGAGGGGACGACAACAACCACCACGACGACGACGACGACGACCGACCCCACGACAACGACCACCACCACGGAGCCGACGACCACCACCGACTCCACAACCACAACAACGGAACCCACCACCACCACGACGTCGCCGACGACCACCACAACCGATCCGACCACAACGGATCCCACCACTACCGATCCCACCACGACGACCACGACGAGTCGGACGACGACCACCACCACAACCACCACGACGACCACTCGTCCGACCACCACGACGACGACCACAACCACCACTCAGCCGACCAGCACCACCACCACGAAACCCACCACCACAACGGTTCCGACGACCACCAGCACGACGACGAGCGCCGGCACCACGACGTCGAGCCCGAGCGCCACGACCACCACGACGACGACGACGCAGGCCGTGGTCCCGATCGTCAACCACCCGAGCGGCAACGGCAAGCTGGCCGACACCGGGTCCTCGATCACCGGCCCGCTCGTCCTTGGCGGCGCGCTCCTGACCGTGGGCGCGGGCGTGCTCTTCGCCTTGCGCCGCGCCCGCCGCCGGACCTGACGCACCCCTTGCCCACCAACGAGACCGGCCCCCTCCGACGAACCGCCGGAGGGGGCCGGTCGCCCGGGGTCAGCCGGGCAGCGCGGGCAACTCGCCGAGCTGGTCCGGCGCGGGCGGGGTGATGTCGATCGGCTTGCCCCAGTCGCGGTAGTGCGCGACCACCTGCACCGGCTCACCGCCCTCGACCGGCGTGCGCACCTCCGTCTTCACCGGCAGGTCCTGGTCGTCCACCCACAGCTTCAGCACCGACGCCCGCCCGTCCACCGCCACGTGCGCGGTGTAGCGGACGGTCTGCCTGCCGGACACCGACTCCTCGGCCGTCTCCACGATCCGCGCTCCCTCGGGCAGCGCCTTGCGGATGTCGGCGGTGTCGCGGATGTGCACGGCGACGTCCGCCATCGCGCGGGCCAGCGCGTTGGTCGGGTCGTCCGGGTCGATCTTGAGCCACGGCTTGTCCGGCCGCGGCGCCTGGCCCTGCGGGATCCGCACGAAGATGCCGTCCGGCACCATCACGTACGCGACCTCCTCGGCGTCCGCGATGGAGATCCGGCACGACGCGGCGAAGTCGTCGGTGCGCAACCCGCAACTGCCCTTGCCGTTGGTCGCGAGGTCCAGGTCGACGGTGACCGAACCCCTGCCCTCGGCGGCCACCCGGTTCGCCTCGGCCAGCGCCTGCGGCGTGTCGAACGTCCTCATCGTCGACGACGGGTCGTCGGCGCACGCGGTGAGCGCGGCGGAGACCAAGGCGGCGAATCCCGCCGCGGCGACACGGTTCTTGCGCATGCTCCTCCTCGGACCAGAATGGGGAAATCGACTTTCCGGACCACTCTAACCGCACTCGGAAGCACTCGAACCGATCAATTCACGGCTGTTGCGGAAAGCAAAATTCGAAATTCGACTTTTGTCAGGGAGGTGACAATCACGGCCGTCTTCGCACCGACGCGAGCAGGTTCCGGGCGACCTCGCGCAGCTTGGTGTTGTGCTGCTGCGACTCGGCCACCAGCCGGCCGAACGCCTCCTCGGCGTCCACCCCGTGCGCGGCCATCAGCACGCCCTTGGCCTGGTCGATCTCGGCACGCGACTCCAGCGCGCGCTGGAGGTGCTCGACCAGCCGGCGGGACCGCTCGTAGCGGCGGAACCCGGTGATCGTGGTGGACGCGGCGGTGACGAACAACCGCAACAACGCCTCGTCGAACGGGTCGAACGCCCGCTCCTCGGAGCTGTAGAGGTTCAGCGAGCCGAGCACGTCGTCCTCGACCATGATCGGCGCGGACAGGTAGGCCCGCACGCCCGCGCCCTCGGCGGCGACGGCGAACTCGGGCCACTTGGCCCGGCCGTCCGCCACGGTGGCCCGCACCGGCCGCTGGGTCCTGGACGCCTCCAGGCACGGTCCGTCACCGGCCGCGTACTGGTCGGCGTCGATGGCGAGGACCTTGTCGTCGGTCGCCGCCAGCGTGGACGCGCCGTCGGCGTCGATCACCGTCACGCTGGCGTTCTCCGCGTCCGGGATGACCCGCGAGGCGGATTCGGCCAGCTGCTGGAGGGCTTCCTGCAGGGTCTGGCCGTCGGCCAGCACGCCCGCAAGCTCTTCCAACGCCTCGCTGGCCTCGTCCAGCAGGACCGCGGGCACGTGCTCGTCAATGCTCACAGCCACTTGTTTACACCTCAACGGCCATAATCGCCCCAACCAAAGGGGGTGGACGGGTGCGCGTGCTGCTCGTCGAGGACGACGACGGGGTCGCGGACGCCTTGGTGGAGGCGCTGGAGGCCAACGACCACCGGCCGAGCCGGGTGGCGCGCGGCGCGGACGCGCTCCTGGTCCACCGCGACTTCGACCTGCTGCTGCTCGACCTCGGGCTGCCCGACACCGACGGGCTGGAGGTGCTGCGCAAGATCCGCAAGGTGTCGCCGGTGCCCGTGCTGGTGCTCACCGCGCGGGGCGACGAGCGGTCGATAGTGCGCGGTCTCCGGCTCGGCGCTGACGACTACCTGGTGAAACCGGTCCGCCTCGGTGAGCTGCTGGCCCGGATGGACGCGGTCGCGCGGCGCAGCGCGGCGCTCACCGGGCCGAAGGACCGCACGGTGCGGGTCGGTGACGTGGAGATCGACCTGGAGGGCAGGCGGGTGGTGGTGGGCGACGCGGAGGTGTCGTTGACCACCAAGGAGTTCGACGTGCTGGCCGCGTTGGCCAGCCGCGCGGGCACGGCGGTCAGCCGCCAGCAGCTCATGGACGAGGTGTGGGGTGACGCGTACCTGGCCGTGTCGCGGGCGTTGGACGTGCACCTGGCCGGGCTGCGGGCCAAGCTGGGTCGTCCCGGCCTGCTGACCACCATCCGCGGCTTCGGCTACCGGCTGGCCGTCGGCGGGGCCGAAGAGCAGACGGGGACGTGAATGCGCCGCCGACTGCTGCTGGTGCTGCTGTTGTTCTCCGCCGCCGCGGTGGCCGCGTTCGCCGTGCCGCTGCTGTCGTCCACGGCCGCCGAGCGCACGCAGCGGTTCGTGCTGACGCGCACCGGTGACCTGGACCGGTTCGCCGCGCTCGCCCAGCAGGCCGAGACCACCCGCGACAAGGCCGCGTTGGAGGACGAGGTCGCCGCGTACGTCGAGCTGTACGGCGATCCGGTGGTGGTCGTCGACGCACGCAGGCAGCCGGTCGCCCAGGCCGGCCTGACGTCCGACGACCCCGCGCTTGCCCGGGTGCTGGACGCCGCGCTGCGCAACCAGCCCGCGTCGTCCGTGCCGACGCTGAAGCCCTGGTCGTCGGGGCACGTGGTGTTCGCCCGCCCCGTCGGCACGGGCACCAGGGTGGCCGGGGCGGTGGTGCTGCGGGCGTCGGTGGACCGCGCGGCGGCGGACGTGACCACGCGGTGGCTGCTGGTCCTCGGCGGGGCGCTGGCGGCGGCCGTCGTCTCGGTCCTGCTGGTGCTGGCCGTCACGCGGTGGCTGCTCAAGCCGCTGGCCGAGCTGGCGACCGGCGTCCGGGCGGTGGCCGCGGGCGAGCGGCGGGCGCACGTGGCGAGCAGCAGCGGACCGCCGGAGGTGCGGGAGCTGTCGGAGTCGTTCAACCGGATGTCCGACGCCGTGACCGAGGCCGCCGATCAGCAGCGACGGCTGATCGCGGACGCCTCGCACCAGTTGCGCAACCCGATGGCGGCGTTGCGGCTGCGCATGGACACGTTGAGCGGCCAGGTCAAGCCGGAGGGCGTGCGCGCGTACACGGCTGGCGTGGCCGAGATCGAACGGCTGGAGTCGCTGCTGGACGGCCTGCTGGCGTTGGCGTCGGCGGAGAGCGCGGCGACCGAGGTCGCGGCCGGCGGGCGTGAGCCGGAGCTGGCCGACGTGGGCGCGGTGGCCGTGGACCGGGCCGGGTTCTGGCAGGTGCCGCTGCCGCGGACGCCCGCGTTGCCGGTGCTGGTGCGGTGCCCGGAGTCGGACCTGGCGCAGGTGCTGGACGTGCTGCTGGACAACGCAATCAAGTACGGCGGCGCGGTGCGGGTGTCGCTCGGCGCGGACCGCGCGGCGGGCGTCGGCTGGGTCGAGGTGCACGACGACGGACCCGGGTTGAGCGAGGAGGAGCTGGCGTTGGCCACCTCGAGGTTCTGGCGCGGGCGGTCCGGGCGGCCGGGCACGGGGCTCGGCCTGGCGATCGCGGACCAGCTGGTCAAGGCGCGGCAGGGCGTGCTGCGGCTGTCGTCGGCGGACGGGTTCACCGCCCGGGTCGCGCTGCCGTTGGAGCCGGCGCTGTGAACCGGCGGGTGTTCCTGCTCGGGCTGCTGGCCGCCGGGTGCACGGGCGGGGCGCCGTCGGGTGAGCTGGCCATCGCCGCCGGTGAGCGCGGCGGGATGTACTTCGACTTCGCGACGCTGCTCGCGGAGCAGTTGCCGGACCTGCGGGGCCGGGCGTTGGAGACCGAGGGCAGCCTGGCGAACCTCGTGCTGCTGGCGTCGGGCGAGGCGCAGGTCGCGCTGGCCCTGGCCGACTCCGCGCTCGTGGCCGACCCAGGGCTGGAGCTGCGCGCGTTGGGCCGGGTCTACGAGAACTACCTGCAGCTGGTCGTGCGCGTGGACGATCCCGCGCGGGCGCCCGCCGACCTGGCCGGGCGGACGATCTCCCTGGGCGCGGAGGGTTCCGGCGCGTCGCTGTCCGGTGAGCGGATGCTCGTCGCGCTCGGCCTGCGCGACTCCGTGCGGGTGGAGCACCACAGGCTGGGTGACGCGGCGCAGGCGTTGGCGGACCGGCGGATCGACGCGCTGCTGTGGTCGGGCGGCGTGCCGACGCCGACGTTGGACGGCCTGCCCGGCATCCGCCTGCTGCCGTTGGCCGAGCTGGTGCCCGAGCTGCGCGCGGCGCACGGTTCGGTGTACGAGCAGGTGCCGGTGCCGGTCGGCGTGTACGGCGCGACCCGCGAGGTGCCGACGATCGGGGTGGCGAACCTGCTGGTGTGCCGGGCGTCGTTGCCGGACGACGTGGCCGCCGCCGTCACCCGCACCCTGGTCTCCCGCGCCGCCGCCCTGGTGCCGCGCCAGACGCTGGGCACCCAGTTCCTGGACGTCCGCAGCCTGATCGGCACCGCCGGCCTCCCCCTGCACCCCGGCGCCGCCGCCACCTACCGCAGCCTCCACGGCTGACCGCGCCCGCGCGCGAACGTGGGACCCGCGCTGGGTCAGGAGTTGGCGGTGTAGGCGTGGCGCAGGTGGGTCAGGGTGTCGTCGTCGATGTCGTCGGCGCTGCAGATGCCGAGCCGCAGGGTGATGGTGTCGTTGCCGACCGGGCCCGCGGGCTCCAGGCGGCCGGTCGGCTCGTGGCCCGCGAGGCGCAGGCCGAGGTCGACCCGCGTCCGGGTGGTCGCCTGCACGATCGCGAACGTCCGGCGCGGCGACACCAGCGCCACGTACGTCTTGCGCGCCTGCACCCGCATCGGACCCAGCAACGCCGCCTCGGCCAGCAGCCGGTCGAGGATCGGCCGCAGCTCGGGCCGGTCGGCGTACTGGGCGTCCACCAGCTCGTCCGACGACGCGCTCAACAGCTCCGGGTAGCCGAACCGCTCCATCACCAGCAGCATCTGCGGATACCCCGTCACGCCCTGCTCGCGCAGCCAAACCCGCAGGTCACACTCATTGTCGAGACCGGACGACAAGACCCGCCGGTTCCACTCCGGCACGCCCTCGCCGGTGCCGCGGCGCAGCAGCGCCACGGACCAGTCGACCATCTCCCGCCAGTTCTCCGCCACCACCACGGGCGACATACTGCCCGCTCACGGCAGACGTTGCCCGAAGAGCAGCGCACCCGCCACGGCGATCATCCCCAGCACGGTGCCCAGCGCCACCCACGGCCGCGACGCGTCGGCCTGCTTCTTCTCGTAACCGATCTGCTCGCCCAGCGTGTCGTACACCCGGCGCAGCTCCTCGGCGCTCGCGGCCTTGAAGAACTCGCCGCCGGACAGCTTCGCGATCTCCTTCATCGAGTCGTCGTCCACCGGCACCTCCTGCCGCCGGCCCTCGATCTCGACCACGCCCTCCTCGGTGCCGAACGAGATCGTGGAGATCGGGACGCCCGCCGTCTTCGCGTCCTCGGCCGCGTCGAACGCGTCACGCGTGCCGACCGTCTCCTTGCCGTCCGTCATCAGCACGACCCGGGCGGGCGGTGGCCCGTCCGCGCCGCCGACGACCTTGCCGAACGAGTCGATCGCCGCCAGCGCCGCCACGATCGCGTCACCGGTCGCGGTCGACTGGGCCAGCTTCAGCCCGTCGATGCTCTGCGTGACCGCCGCGCGGTCGGTGGTCGGCGCGACCAGCACGGTGGCCGAACCGGCGAACGAGATCAGCCCCAGGTTGATGCCCGGCGTGAGCCCGTCGGCGAACGACTTGGCGGCCACCTGCGCGGCCTCCAACCGGGACGGCTGCACGTCGGTGGCCTTCATCGACAGCGACGTGTCGATCACCAGCATCACGGTCGCGCGGTTGCGCGGCACCTTCTGCTCGGCGGTGGGCCCGGCCAGCGCCACGGTCAGCGCGATGAACGCGACCATCAGCAACGCCACCGGCACGTGCTTGTACCAGCCCTGGCGCTTGGGGGCGACCTTCTCCAGCATCGACAGGTTGGCGAACCGCAGCATCCGCTTGCGCAGCACGCGTTGCAGCACCACGTAGAACGCGGCGAGCGCCACCACGCCCACCAGCAGCACGAACCACCACGGCGCGGTGAAACCCGACAGGCTCATCAGGCCACCCCTCCCGACCAGCGGCGCTTGCGCGCGACGACGAACCGCACGGTGTCGGCGATCCAGTCCGAGTCGGTGCGCAGCACCAGGTGACCCGCTCCGGCGCGACGCAGGCCCGCGGCCACCTCGGCGCGGTGCTCGGCCGCCGCCGCGGCGAACTCCCGGCGCAGCAGCGGCGACGCGACGACCTCGCGCTGCCTGCCCGACTCCGGGTCGGCCAGCACGACCCGGCCCACCTCGGGCAGGTCGATGTCACGGGGGTCGATCACCTCGATGGCCACCAGGTCGTGCCGGGCGGACAACGCGCGCAGCGGGCGCTGCCACTCCGTGCCGCCGAGGAAGTCCGAGATCACCACGACCAGGCCGCGCCGCCGCGGCGGGCGGCGCAGCTGCTCCACCACGTCGGCCAGCGAGCCGCGGGTGCCCTCGGGCGCGCGGGGCGTCTCGGCGACCTTGCGGATCAGGCCGCGCGAGTGCGCCAGCCCGCCGCGTGCGGGCACCCGGACGAGGTTCTCGCCGGTGGCGACCAGGGCGCCGATCCGGTTGCCGCCGCCACGGGTCAGGTGCGCCACCGCGGCCGTCGCGGCGACCACCAGGTCGCGCTTCTCGCACGCCGCCGTGCCGAAGTCGAGGCTCGGCGACAGGTCGACCGCGAGCCACGTCTCCAGCTCGCGGTCGGCGACGGTCTCGCGGATGTGCGGCACGGTGGTGCGGGCGGTGACCGCCCAGTCCATCCGCCGCACGTCGTCACCGGGCTGGTAGGGCCGCGCCTCGCCGGGCTCGGAGCCCGGTCCCGGCACGAGGCCGAGGTGGTTGCCCTGGAGCAGCCCGTCGAGCCGGCGGCGGACCTCCAGTTCGAGCGTGCGCAGCGCCGCTTCCATCCGACCGCCGTGCAGCACCGGCGGCGCCCAGCCGGGCCGGTCGGCGCCCTGCGGGTTCGGCTCGGTCACGGCCTGCCCGCGGGCTGCGGCGTCTGCGGACGTGCGGAGACCTGCGGCAGCGGCACGGTCTGGAGCACGCGGGTGATGATGTGGTCCAGCGGGACGCCGTCGGCCAGCGCGTCGTAGGACAGCACCAGGCGGTGCCGCAGCACGTCCGGCACCACGTCCACGACGTCCTGCGGCAGCACGTAGTCGCGCCCGCGCACCAGCGCCAGGGCGCGGGCGGCGGCGATGATGCCGAGGCTGGCACGTGGCGAGGCGCCGTAGGCGACCCACCCGGCCACGTCGGTGAGCTGGTGCTCCTTGGGCGCGCGGGTCGCGATGACCAGCCGCACCACGTAGTCGACCAGCGCGTGGTGCACGAAGACCCGGGAGGCCACGCCCTGCAGGCGGACCAGCTCGTCCGGGCCGAGCACCTGGCTGGGCACCGGCGGCTCGACGCCCATCCGGTAGACGATCTCCCGCTCCTCCTCGGCCGTCGGGTACTCGACCTGGATCTTGAACAGGAACCGGTCGCGCTGCGCCTCGGGCAGGGGGTAGACGCCCTCGTTCTCGATCGGGTTCTGGGTGGCCAGGACCAGGAACGGGGTGGGCATCGGGAACGTCTTGCCGCCGATGGACACGTGCCGCTCGGCCATCACCTCGAGCATCGCCGACTGCACCTTGGCGGGCGCGCGGTTGATCTCGTCGGCGAGGACGAAGTTGGCGACCACGGGGCCGAGCTCGACGTCGAAGCTCTCGCTGCCCTGGCGGTAGATGCGGGTGCCGAGGATGTCGGCGGGCACCAGGTCGGGGGTGAACTGGACGCGGGAGAACGAGCCGCCGACGACGTTCGCGAACGTCTCGACGGCCAGCGTCTTGGCCACGCCGGGCACGCCTTCCAGCAGCAGGTGGCCCTTGGCCAGCAGGCCGACGAGCATCCGCTCGACCAGCCGGTCCTGACCGACGATCACCCGCTTGACCTCGAACACGGTGCGTTCGAGCAACTGGGCGTCACGAGCCGGCGTGTGGGACGCCTCGGCGGCGGGCTCGGACAAAGGTCCTCCTCGACAGGGTTGTACGACTGTGCCCCAGTCTCCCCTGCCGACGGTGTGGCTCTTGTGAAGGGGTCCGGCCCGGGAAACGGGCAGCGATGCAGCTCACGCCCATTTCACCCGATCTTGGTCACCCGTCAGGGTTCGAGATCACCAGGGGTGTCGACGTCGCGCGCCTCACCCGGCTCGGCGGCAACGGGCACCGGGTCCAGCGGCCCGAGGACCGAGCGCATCGAGACGTCGCGCGGGTCGGCGGGCACGGCTCGGCGCAACGACCCGGTGCGCCACGCCCCGGCTAGCCACTGCGACCGCCCCTCCTCGTCCACGAGGACCGCACCGGTGTCGCCGACGGCCGCGAGCAGCCGGTCCACAGTGGACCGGGTGATGCCCGGCTGGTCCACCGCGAGCACCACCACCAGGTCCGTGGCGACGTGCGCGAGCCCGGCGGCCAGCCCCGCCACCGGTCCGCCACCGGGCGGGTCCTCCCGCGCCCACGTCACGCCGGGCACGTCGTCCTTGCGCGGGCCGACGACGACCCTCCGCCGGGCGAGCGCGACCGCGTCCAGCACGTGGGCGAGCAACGTGCGCCCGTCGACCACGACCGACGCCTTGTCCACGCCGCCCAGTCTGCTGCCCCGACCACCCGCGAGAACCACCGCCGTCCAGGACGCCACGGGCCAACGGTAGCCGCTAGACGGGCTCGCCCAGCGCGTCCTCGTCGGCGGTGAAGAGCATCCACAGCAGCGCCGCCACCACGAGGGCGCTCGTCACGAACACGGGGAACACCAGGTCGAACGCGGACGTGCCCTGCGGCGCGGCCATCCCGGGGTCGACGTCGACGTTCACCGCGGCCATGCCGGTGTAGTGCATGCCGGTGACCGCCACGCCCATGGTCAGCCCGGCCGCGACGCGCGCCGACGCCGTCCGCACGACCAGGGTGAACCAGAACGCGGCGGTCGCCGCCACCACCGCGATCAGGAACGACAGCGCGACCAGCGGCCGGTCGTAGGAGATCTCGCCGCGGAACCGGATGGCGGACATGCCCAGGTAGTGCATGCCCGCCACGCCGAGCCCGGCCAGGGCGCCCGCGACGAGCAGCCGCATCCGGGTGAACCGGACCAGCGTGACCAGCGACAGCCCGGCGCCGACCACCCCGATCGCCACCACGGCGGACAACGCGGTCAGCGGCACCGAGTACTTGATCGCGGCGCCGGGCACGTCGAAGCCGAGCATGGCGATGAAGTGCATGAGCCAGATGGCGACACCCCCGATGGCGAACGCCCCGAACACGGTCCAGCGCGCCTTGGCGGCACGGCCCGGCTCCGCTTGGGCGCGCGCCATGCAGGCGAGGCCGATGAGCGAGCCGATCACGGAGACGACGTAGGCGAGGACGAGGGTGGAGAGGCCGTCGGAGAAGTGCTGCATCGAGTCGTGGTCCACGCCCATTACTAACTCACCGTGATCACGTTCACCAGAACGGCCCAGGTGAATTCATTCATTCGCAATCCAAGTAGCCCATTTCTCTACTCAGCGTAGTCACGAGCTGGGCTGAACGGCCCACGTACAGCGCCGCGCGGGTGAGCCGGTGGTCGAGCGGGCCTCAGCCACCGGCACGACGGCCCACCACCCGGTTGCGGCCCGCGTCCTTGGCCTGCAGCACGGCCACGCTGGCCTCCTCCACCGCGTCGGTCACGGACGCGCCCGGCACGACCTCCACCGCGCCGATCGACACCGTCACCACGCCGCCGGTGTTGCCCCGGTGCTCCAGCCCCAGCCGCTGCACCGCCTGCCTGATCCGCTCGCCGGACGCCAGCGCGCCCTCCAGCCGCGTGCCCGGCAGCAGCACGGTGAACTCCTCGCCCCCGTACCGGTACGCGCGATCACCCGCGCGGGTGGTCCGGTCGATCGCCTCGGCGACCTTGCGCAGCGTCTCGTGCCCGGCCAGGTAGCGGTAGAGCGTGTTGTAGCTGTGGAAGCGGTCGATGTCGACCAGCAGCAGGCTGTACGGCTCGCCGGCGCGGTTGCGGCGGGCGTGGTCCACGTCGAACGTCGCCGGGTTCGGCAGGCCCGTGCGCTGGTCGATGGTCGCCGCCTCGGCCAGCGCCCGGTTCTCCGCGTGCAGCTCCTCCAGCCGTTCGGCGAGCCGGTCGACCTGGTGCTTGCGCGCCAGCGCCCAGTCCTCCAGGTCCTGGTCGTAGACGGCGACGCCGACCGGGCCGGTCGTCTTCGCCCGGTACATCGCCAGGTCCGCCTGGTGCAGCAGGTCCTCCGCGCCGTGACCCGGCCGCACGAACGTGATGCCCGCCGACACCGACACCCGGATCACGCCCTCGTCCAACGTCACCGGCGTGGCGATGACGGCCAGGATCTCCTGCGCCGCGGCGATCGCCTGCTGCTCGTCCAGCTCGTCGAGCAGCACGACGAACTCGTCGCCGCCGAGCCTGGCCGCCGTGCCGCGACCGGCCACCACCGCGGCCAGCCGGGACGCGACCAGCCGCAGCACGTGGTCGCCGGCCGCGTGCCCGTGGCGGTCGTTGACGTCCTTGAACTGGTCGAGGTCGAGGAACACCAGCACCGGCCCCGGCGCGCCGCGCACGGCCTGCTCCAGCCGCGGCAGGAACCCGGTGCGGTTCACCAGGCCCGTCAGCGCGTCGGTGTTGAGCCTGCTGCCCAGCTCGTCGGCCGTCTCCGCCCAGCCCGTGACGTCGAGCGCGACGACCACCAGGCCGCGCACGTCCGGGTCCTCGCTCAGGTCGCGGGCGATCAGGTCGACCCGGCGGTGCACGGACCCCTCCACCGGCACCGCGCACGTCAGCCGCGACGCGCCCGCGCGGCCCGCCGCCTGGAGGAACGTGCCGACCGCCGCCGCGTCGCCGTCGGCCACCAGGTCGGGCAGCAGGCCGGACGCGGCGCCGAACAGCCGCCGGGCGGCCGGGGACGCCCACCGGACGCCCAGGTCGCCCGGGTCCACCACCAGCACCGCGGCGTCGGCCCGGTCGAGCACCGCCTGGTGGAAGCCGCCGTTCATCGCGACGCGCTGAGGAACCGCAGCAGGGCGCGGTCGAACTCGGCCGGCCGGTCGAGGTTCACCAGGTGGGCGGCGCCCTCGACGACGACCTCCTCCGCGCGCGGCGCGGAGGCGAGCACGAGATCGGCCACCGACCGGATGTCCGACGAGTCGAGGTCGCCGACGACGACGAGCGTCCGCGCGGTGAGCTCGTCCAGCCGGTCCACGGCGTGCACCTCGTCCGGCGCGGTCGTGAACACGCCGCTCGACACGGCTCGGACGGTCAGGGCGCGGCACAGCTCCCGCACCTCCGGGTCGACCTCGTCCGGCGACCGGTGCGGACCGTCGACCCACATCCGCAGCAGGCACTCCGCGACCTCGTCGACCGTCGTGGCCGCCCGGATCCGCGCGAGCTGGTCGAGGACGAACGGGTCCTCGAACTTCATCCCGCTCACGCCCGGCCCGACCAGCACCAGGTCGGCCACCCGGTCGGGGTGGGTGACCGCGAAGTCGATCGCGGTCCGGGCGCCGAGCGACAGGCCGACCAGCGTGGGCCGGTCGAGGCCCAGCACGTCCAGCAGGTCCTTCAGGTCCTCGTGGTGCGAGTAGGGGCCGGTCACCGGCGACGACTCGCCGTGGCCCCTCGCGTCGTACCGGACCACGGTGTGGTCCCGCGCCAGCAGGTCGAACTGGCGGTCCCACGTGGCGCACCCGAGCCCGCCGGCGTGCAGCAGCACGACCGGCGGTCCTTCGCCACGTCTGTGATAGGTCAATTCGCCGTCGTCGAGAATCAAGCGGCCGGCCGTCATGGTCCCCCCTGGACTTGACTTCCTCCCTAGACCACTGACGCTACCGAATCCGGGCCGCGCATTCGGGTGATCAGGAGCATTTCTCCGCATATCGGGGGTCCCCATTCCCGGATCACCCCGAATAGGGGATCATATCCACCCGTAGTCCACAGTGGACAGGCCAACTGAGACGGATCCGGTAATCCCGTGGACAGCCGCTCGCGATCATGCCTAGCCTCACCGCCGTCCATCCTCACGTGTGCGAAGAGGTGCATTGCATGCCCGTCCGGATCACGGCCGCCCAGCGGCCGATCACGCCGACCTTTCCCCTGGACGTGAGGAAGACCGGAAGTGGACATACCCCGTGGTTTCACCATCCGTGAAAGCACCCACCGCATCCACAACCCCCTGGACGACGCCAAGTTGGCCGTCCTCGGCCGGGCGCTGCGCCCGGAACCGGGGTCGCGGGTGCTCGACCTCGCCTGCGGTTCGGGCGAGATGCTGTGCACCTGGGCCCGTGACCACGGGCTGACCGGCACGGGCGTCGACCTCAGCCCGACGTTCCTCGCCTCGGCGAAAGCCCGGGCGGTCGAGCTGGGCGTGGCCGACCGGCTGGAGTTCGTGCACGGCGACGCGTCGGGCCACGTCGCGGACGAGCCGGTGGACATCGCCGCGTGCGTCGGCGCGACGTGGATCGGCGACGGCGTGCCCGGCACGGTGGAGCTGTTGCGGCGCAGCCTGCGCCCCGGCGGCCTGCTGCTGATCGGGCACCCGTTCTGGCGGCTCGACCCGCCCGACCAGGCCGCCGTGGAAGGCAGCCACGCGAGCAGCCGGGACGACTTCCTCCCGCTGCCCGAACTGCTGGCGCAGTTCGGCGCGTTGGGCTGCGACGTGGTCGAGATGGTGCTGGCCGACCAGGACAGCTGGGACCGCTACGTCGCCGCGCAGTGGCTCAACACCCGCCGCTGGCTGGACGAGAACCCGGACGACGAGCTGGCGCCCGTGATGCGCGCCGAGCTCGCCACCGGGCCGGCCCGGTACGTGCGCTACCAGCGCGAGTACCTGGGCTGGGGCGTGTTCGCCTTGATGGACCGCTGACGCGGAGCGCGGGCCCCGGCTCACCGGGGTCCGCGCCATCATGGGCGCATGGACGATCGACGACTGCTCGTCGCTGTGGTGTCCGCGCCGGCCGTCGCGGACCGGTTGCGCGCGCTGGACGTGACCGGGCTGGTGACCGTGGCCGACTCGTTCGCGCCCGCCGCGCTGGTGGTGAGCGCGGTCCGTGATGCGCGGGCGGACGTCGTGGTGGACGGTCCCGACGGGGTGGACGCGGTGTGGTCCGAGCGGATCGCGCCGTTCGCGCGGCGGTTCGCCGGCATCGACCCGCCGCCGCGCACACCGCCCGTGCTGGAGGAGCACGACCCGCTGCTGCCCGTCACCGCGCGCCGCCTGCTCGACCGGCTGCGCGCGCACCTCGCCGAGCCGTCGTGGAGCTACGAGCACATCGGCTCGACCGCCGTGCCGGGCTTGCGCGCCAAGCGGTTCGTCGACCTCCAGCTCGGCGTGACCGCGTTGCCCGACCCCGACGGGCTCGACCGCGCGATGGCCGCGGTGGGCTTCCGCGCGGCCCGAGGCACCCGCCCCGACTCCCCCGGCGTGACCCACGACTGGCACACCGACCCGGAAGTGCCGGCGGAGCTGTACCGGAAACGGCTCTACGTCCGACCCGACCCGGCGGAGACCGCGATCCTGCACGTGCGGCAGCTGGGCAACCCGTGGCACCGGCGGACGATCGACTTCCGCGACCGGCTGCGCGCCGACCCGGCCGTGCGAAAAGCGTACGAGGTTGCGAAACTCCGTGCGGCGCAAGCGCACGCCGGAGACGACGACTACGACGACTACACCCGCGCCAAATCGGATTTCTTCCGCTCGACCAGGTGAATTCCCTCAAGCCGTACGGCCGACTCGCCGATGGGGCGGTGCTCGATCGAGCAAGATCCCCCACGCGTGCAGGAGGAGTTCGGCATGGCTCTGCGCGACCGCGTCCGCGATGTCGTGGACGGCAGGCGCTTCCAGCGGACGGTCATCGCGGTGATCGTGGTCAACGCGGTCACCCTCGGCTGCGAGACGTCGACGGCACTGGTCGCCGCCTACGGCGACGTGTTCGCCGTGCTGGACCGCACCGCCCTGGCGATCTTCGTCCTGGAACTGGCCGCGCGGCTGTACGCGCACGGCCCCCGGTTCTTCCGCGACCCGTGGAACGTCTTCGACTTCGTGGTCGTCGGCGTCTCCCTGCTGCCCGCGGCCGGTCCGCTGTCGGTGATCCGGGCCCTGCGCATCCTGCGCGCGTTGCGCCTGGTCGCGATGGTGCCGAGCATGCGCCGCGTGGTGACCGCGCTGGTGAGGTCCGTCCCCGGCCTGCTGTCGCTGACCGGGCTGCTGGTGCTGCTGCTGTACGTCGGCAGCGTGGTCGCCGTCAACCTGTTCCGCGCCGGCGGCGATCCCCGGTTCGGCGACCTCGGCGCGACCGTCCTGACGCTGTTCCAGCTCACCACCGGCGACGGCTGGTCGGACGTGATGCGCGACCTGATGGTCACCCAGCCGCTGGCCTGGATCTTCTTCGTGGTCTACCTGCTGGTCGGCACCTTCACCATGCTGAACCTGTTCATCGCGGTCGTGTGCAGCGCGATGGAGTCCGAGGCCTCACCGCGACCGGGCGCGTCCGACGACGTGCTGCTGGCGGAGGTCAGGGCGCTGCGCGAGGAGGTCCGCGCGCTGCGACTGGAACCCGTCGGCGACCCGCGTTGACCGGGGTTCCCGGCCGACCGGCGTCGACCGGGAACCGCCGGTGACGGCTACAGCAGGCGCGTGGCGTACGGCATGATCCCGCCGTACCGGACCGGGGCGACGCGGACGTGCGAGCCGGAGTACGGCGCCTCGACCATCATGCCGTCGCCGAGGTAGAGCGCGACGTGGGTGCCGCCGCCCGGTCCCCAGAACAGCATGTCGCCGCGCCGCGCCTGGGCGAGCGGCACCTTGCGGCCGGCGTTGTACTGGTAACCGCTGTAGTGCGGCAGGTAGACGCCGACGCCCGCGAACGCGTACATCATCAGCCCGGAGCAGTCGAAGCCGACGGTGTAGTAGTCGCCGTGCGCGTCGCCGACGCCGCCGTCCCGGATGCCGACGGTCGGGCCGTCGTAGTTGCCGCCGCCCCACGAGTACCGCACGCCGAGCTGCTGCAGCGCGCGGGCGACGACGGTCTCCACACCGTGGCCGCTCGGCGCCGCCACCGTCGGCGGGCGTGGCGCCTGGGGCGCGGACGCGGCGAGGGCGGCCAGGCGTGCGGCTTCCTCGTCCTCGCGGCGCTTGTCCACCAACCACCGGTCGTACCGGTCGCGCTGGTCCTCCAGCCCTTCGACCGCGGCCAGCGCCTGGTCCAGCTCGCCCTCCACGCGGGCCTTGTCGTCCTGGATGCTCCGCGCGGCGGCGGCCTGGCCCTGCTGCGCCTGCACGGCGGTGGCCTGCGCCGCGTCGGCGTCCCGCTTGGCCTGGTCCGCGGCGGCCTGCTTCCGGTCCGCCAGGTCGAGCGCGGCACGCGCGGCGGAGTCCTTGTTCGCCTGCTCGGCGCGGGTGCGCTCGACGTCGTCCAGCGCGTCGAGGCTCGACTCGCTCACGGCCTGGAGCAGTTGCGCGCGCGACAGCAGGTCCTGCGGGCTGGTCGCGCCGAAGTAGGCCGAGACGGAGCCGACCAGGCTGCCCTGCTCGAAGCTGGCGGCGGCGAACTCGTCCAGCCGCACGCGGGCGTCCTCGACGGCCCGGGCGGCGGCGTCGGCCTCGACCCGCGCCGCGTCGGCGTCGCGGCGCGCCCGGTCCGCCTCGCCCTGGGCGGTGTCCAGGTCGACCCGCGCCTTGTTGGCCAGTTCCAACTTGAACGCGACCTCGTCGGTGAGGTCGCGCAGGCGGGCCTCGGCGTCGGTGAGCCGACCGGTCAGCTCACCGACGTGGGCCGCCTTGGCGTCGGCCTGCTGCCGGCCGGCGCTGATCTCGGCGTCGCTGGGGTTGGGGGGCGGCGCCGGCGCGCCGTGCGCCGTGCCGCCCAGCCCCAGCGCGGTGGTCAACGCGATCGCGATCGGGATCGCCCATCGAGTCACGACTGCCGCCTCCCCGCGCACTCGGCCGATCGGCATTACGCCGAACGGCGCCATGCAGGCCGACTCTGCCACTCGTGCCTCACTGCTTCCAATCGACCCGGCGTGAACTTCAGCCACACGGGTCACAGCAGACGCGGGGAACCACCCTCAGCAGGGTGACTCGATCACGGTCAGTTGACCTTGCGGTCGAGGTCGGCCCAGTACGGCTCGCGCAGCTTGAACTTCTGCACCTTGCCGGTGGCGGTGCGCGGGATGGCGTCGCGGAACTCGACCGACGTCGGCGCCTTGTAGCCGGCGAGCCGGGCCTTGCAGTGCGCGATCAGCTCCGCCTCCGTCACCTCGGCGCCCTCGGCCCGCACGACCAGCGCCTTGATCGTCTCGCCCCACTTGTCGTGCGGCACCCCGATGACCGCCGCCTCGGCCACCGCCGGGTGGGCGAACAGGGCGTCCTCCACCTCGATGGACGACACGTTCTCGCCGCCGGTGATGATCACGTCCTTCTTGCGGTCGGAGATCGTCAGGTGGCCCTCGTCGTCCAGCTCGCCGCCGTCGCCGGTGTGGAACCAGCCGTCCTCCAACGCCTGGGCGCTGGCCTCGGGGTTCTCCCAGTAGCCCGCCATGACGACGTTCCCGCGGGCCAGCACCTCGCCGGTCCCGGACACCTTCAGCCGCACGCCGAGCCCCGGCGCGCCGGCCCGGGACAGCTTGCGCGCCCGTTCCGCCGGCGGCAGCTCGTCGTCGGCCGGTCGGGTGCGGTTGAAGGTCAGCAGCGGTGACGTCTCGGTCAGGCCGTAGAGCTGCAGGAACTCCCAGCCGAGCTCCTCGCCGACGCGGGCGATGGTGCGGCTGGGCGGCGGCGCGCCGGCGCAGATGACGCGGACCCGGTCGCGGCCGGGGACCTCGCCGTCCCGGTCCTGCGCGGCGTCCAGCACGGCGTTCCACACGGCGGGCGCCCCGCACATCAGGGTGACGCCGTGGTCGCGGACCCGGTTGAGGATCTCCGTGCCGTCGACCTTGCGCAGCACGACCTGCGGCACGCCGAGCCCGGCCAGGCCGTAGGGCATGCCCCAGCCGTTGCAGTGGAACATCGGGAGGACGTGCATGTACACGTCCCGCTCCCAGACGCGGGCGTGCATGGCGAACGTGACGGCGTTGATCCAGATGTTGCGGTGGGTCATCTGGACGCCCTTGGGCCGGGCGGTCGTGCCGGAGGTGTAGTTGATCGTGGCGGTGGCGTCCTCGTCCGGCTCGCGCCAGGGTCGCGGCTCGGTGTCGAAGCGCATCAGCTCGGTCTCGGTCTGCTCGCCGAGCACGAAGCGGTGCCGCGCGGTGACGCCGTCCAGCTCCAGTTCGGGGTCGACGAGCAGCGCGGACGCGCCGCTGTGCTCGACGATGTAGGACACCTCGTCGGGCCGCAGCCGGAAGTTCACCGGCACCGCGATGCGGCCGGTGGCGGGCACCGCGTGCAGCAGTTCGAGCAGCCGGGCCGAGTTGTGGCTGACCACGGCGACCCGCTCGCCCTCGCCGAGGCCGAGCGCGTCGAACCCGGCCTGCCAGGCGCGGACGCGGGTGGCGAACTCGCCGTAGGTCGACCTCGGCACGGGTGCGGCGGGCTGGACGGGCTCGTCGACGGAGGCCGTGGTGTCGGCGAAGACCTGCTCCGCCCGGTGGAGGAAATCGGCGACAGTCAGGGGTACGCGCATACGAGGTGACCTTATTTACCCGCCACCGCCCCGGCTACCTCCACGTCACCCGGTCGTCAGCACGAACCTCCGGTTCACCGGCTGCACCGGGCGGGGGTGGTCGGCGTGCGTGCGGACGAAGGCGCGCAGGGCCGGGTCCTCCACCTGGACCGGCCGGTCCATCACGACCCAGCTGACGATCTCGTCGAACTCGCCCGTGGTCAGCGAGCCCTCGTAGCGGTGGAAGCCGCCGCCCGGGAAGAGCGCCGGCAGGTCGATGCCGCTGGGCGGCTTCCCCTCCGACGGGCCCGGCTCGCCGAGGTCGACGAACACCGCCACCACGCACGCCCGCAGCGCCTCGTCCGCCCTCAGGTGCACGGCGTGCATCTCCGCGCCGCGCGCCCGGCCGCGCACCCAGTGCTCGCTCGGCCGGTGGAAGTGGAGGTTGTCGAGCCGGAACTCCTGCCCGCCCAAGCACACCAGGTGCTCGCCCCTCGGCCGGAACCGCCAACCGTGGCCCTCTTCCCGGGCGCTGAACTGGTCGGCCCGCCAGCGCACGTCCACCTCGTCGACCAGCCCTGGCACCACCACCGCGTCACGGAGGTTGATCGGTGACTGTTGACTCCCCATGCGGTCACCCTTGCACCGCACTGCGCTCACGTACGGGTGGTTGACCGCCACGATCGGGTGCTTCACCAGGTGCTGGGGTCGCCCCACGTGCGGATCGGGCCGGTCGCCACCACGGGCACGGCGGCCAGTTCCGGCAGCGCCGACGCGGCCGGCTCGCGCACCACCGCCGCCGCCAGCGCGTCGTACGGCGTCGGGTCCAGCGCGCAGATCACCACCGACGCGCCCGCCTTCGCCGCCAGCGGCACCAACCCCGCGGCCGGCTCGACCACGAGCGACGTCCCGGCCACCAGCATCACGTCGCAGTCCAGCACGGCCATCCGCGCCGCGCGCAGCACGTCGTCGGGCACGGGCTCGCCGAACGCGACCGCCGCCGGCCGCAGGACCCCGCCGCACGCGGTGCAGCCCGGCGGGACCTCGCCGCCGCGAACCCGCGCCAGCGCGTCGCCCATCGCGCTGACCGCCCCGCATGAGACGCACACCACACGTGCCATCGAGCCGTGCAGCTCGATCACCGCGGACCCTGCCCGCTGGTGCAGGCCGTCGACGTTCTGCGTCAGCAGCGACCGCACCCGCCCGGCCCGCTGCAACCCGGCCAGCGCGCGGTGCGCGGCGTTCGGCTCGGCCGTCCACATCGGATCGTCCAGCCAGGATTCCCACGCCTCCCGCCGCACGCGCGCCGACGTCAGGAACGCCGACGCGTCGAACCGGAACCGCACGACCCCCGACTCCAGCGACACGCCCGCGCCGGTGAGCGCGGTGATGCGCCGCGCGAAGGCCATCACGTCCCGTGCACTCATGTCACCACCGTCCCACACGCCTGCGAGCATGTGGTCGTGCGCGGAACACGTCGGGGGAGCCGACCATGAGACGAGTGTCGGGGGAGCCGACGATCAGACGCTGGACGGGCGCGGTGCTCGGAGTTATCGGTTTGGTCACGGCCGTGACGGGCTTCTTCCTGCCCTGGCTGCGCTCCGGCACGGTCACGCGGACCAGTTACGAGGTGCTCGCTCTGCGTGGTTTCGCCGGGTTGAACGGTGTGCCGGGCGAGATCGTGCGCGGCGTGTGGGTGGCACTCACCCCGTTGGCGGTGTGCTGCGTGGTGCTTTGGGCGGTGCGTTTTCACCGGATCGCGGCATGGCTCGCACTAGTGTTTGGCACGATTGCGGGAACGGTGGCGGCACTTGCCGCCGTCCAAGGGGGCAACGAGGCGGCACTGGTCGGGATCAGCCTGACCGGACCGGTGGCCACCCTCGGTGGTGCTGTGCTGGGGATCGCCGGGGCGATCACCGTGCTCACCGCGAAATCCCGCACAGCGATCAGCACTCCAGGAGGAGCACCGTGACGTACCCAGGTGGCGGCGGAGGCGAATGGCCACCGCAGAACAACCCGTACGGCCAGCCGCAGCAGGGGGGCTACCAGCAGGGGCCGCAGCAGGGCGGCTACCCCCAGCAGGGTGGTTACCCGCAGCAGGGCGGCTACCCGCAGACCGGGCCCCAGCCGCAGCAGGGCTTCCCCCAGCAGGGCTTCCCGCAGACGGGCCCGCAGGGCTTCCAGCAGCCGGGTTACCAACAGGAGTTCGGCCAGCCCTACGGCCAGGGGCCGTCCGGCTTCTCGGGTGGCGAGCCGCCGAAGAAGAAGCGCACCGGCCTGGTCGTCACCGCCGTCGTGGCCGTCCTCGCGCTGGCCGCCGGCACCGTCGCCACGGTGTGGGCGCTGCGCAGCTCCGACGACGTGGCCGCCGGCTCCGAGAGCCCGTCCACCGCGGCGAACAACCTGCTCAGCGCGCTGGGCAGCGGTGACGTCCTGGGCATCATGAACGGCCTGGCGCCCGCCGAGGCGAAGCTGAGCAAGGACTACACCGAGGCCACGATCAGCGAGGCCAAGCGGCTGGAGATCCTGAAGAAGGACGCGGACCCGAACAAGCTCAGCGGCGTCCAGATCAAGAGCGAGGGCATCAAGTTCGACGACGCCGCCGCGGAGAAGGTCAACGACCGCCTGACGATCAACAAGGTGGTCGAGGGCAAGATCACGATCACCTCGGACGTCAAGCAGATCCCGTTGACCGACAAGCTGGTCGACGCGCTCGGCGCGCAGCTGGACAAGGCCGGCACCGAGACCGACACGATCGACTTCGCCAAGGAGAAGGCCGACCGCGACGGCAAGCCGATCGGCATCGCCACCATCAAGGTCGGCGACGAGTGGTACCCGAGCCTCTTCTACACCATCGCGAACGCCGCGCTGGAGCAGGAGGACCTGAAGTGGCCCGCCCAGGGCATCGCGCCGGCCGGCGCGGGCTCGGCGAACGACGCCGCGAAGCAGATGGTCGAGAAGGCGCTCGACGGCGACGTCAAGGGCGTGATCGCGCTGCTGCCGCCGGACGAGATGGGCGTGCTGCAGGACGTCGGCCCGGTCATCCTGGACCAGATGGGCAAGACCTCCGCCTCGGGCGCGAAGCTGATCGAGCTGGAGACGGACTCGAAGGACGTCTCCGGCGGCAAGCTGCTCACGATCCGCAAGCTGGTGGTCGAGGCCGAGGGCGAGACCGTCGAGGTCAGCCGGGACGGTGACTGCTACAGCGCCACCGTCCAGGGCCAGACGCAGCGGCTGTGCGCGGACGAGATCACGCAGCTGGTCGAGCAGCAGGGCGGGCGGAACATCCCGTCGGCCGCGATCGACGTGATCGCCCGGATCGGCGCGCAGGTGCTGAAGGACGGCGTCGGCGTGGTCGCCACCGAGGTCGACGGCAAGTGGTACGTCAGCCCGTTCCGCACGTACAGCGAGCTGTTCCTGACGCTGATGCGCGGCCTGGAGCCGAAGGACATCGACGAGCTGATCAAGGCGATCAAGTAAGTCGCACCGCACCGGAACGCTCCGCAGGGGTCCCCGCCAAGGGGGCCCTGGAGTCGGACCGGCTTACCGAAGGTTGCGCCGTGAGGGCCTGGGTCCGGTATTCGACCGGACCCAGGCCCTCAAGCGTGGTGGCGATGCCGCACCAGTCGTTAGCTCCAAGCGATCCGCGACGCTGCAACGCAGTCTCGGTGCTGTCGAGCCGCTTTCCGCGCCTTCATCACGACTGCAATCCCCTTCGCCGCATTCGACGGTCTTGACGTCACGGATCTTTGCCTGTGCTCAAAGCTGCTGCGGAGACCTGGTTGTCTCCGATGCCGTCCGCGAAGATACACCGTCAGAAGTTTTCGTTCCTGGTTCCGGCGAGGCCATCGAGTTGTCGCCGCATGCGTTCGGCGTCAGCGTCACGGCCCTGTTCCTTGTACAGCTCCAGAGCTTCCAGCCACATAGTACGAGCTTGCTCGCGCTGTCCAAGCGCGGCGTGAGGGTGGCCGATGCGGTCAAATGTATCCGCGATGTCAAAAGTATGACCGAGAGTGCGGTACAGGGTGAGGGCTTGCCGGTAATGATCGAGCGCCTGCTCTTGGTCGCCGGTGCGGTGGGCGATGAACCCTAGGGTGTCCAGTGTGAGGGCCTCGCTGTCGGGATTGTGATGATGTCTGCTCAGGGTGAGAGCGGCGCTGCAATGTTCACGGGCGGTGTCGAAGTCACCTAGACGCGCGGCGTACCGCGCCACCTGGTTGTAGCCGTAGGCTTCCCACTCTGGTCGACCGAGGGTACGAAGAAGGTCGAGGGATTGTCTGGCGTGGCTCAGGGCCTGCCGTTCGTTTCCCTCTCGTCCCCAGGTGACCGCCAGCACTTCGTGGGCATACGCTTGATCGATCGGGTCACAGTCGCGCACCGCCAATTCGAGGGCCCGGTACAGATGCCCGATGGCCTCCTTATGCAGGTTCAGCCGAGCATAGGCGTGGCCGAGATGTCGGTGGGTGCGGCCGGTAGCAGGATCGGGCAGGTGGTCGGCGGCGTCCAACGCGGTCTGCCATACGGCAAGAGCGTCGCGCCAGTGCCCCCGTCTGCGGTGGAAGGTGTGCAGTGTCCAGGCAATGTGCCAGACGATGTCGTGGCGTCCGAGGGCGGCAGCGGCGAGTTGGGTGGCGAGCAGAGTGGTGTGCTCTCCCTTGAACCAGGCCGTCGCAGTCGCGGAGTCGGGCAATGGGAGCGGATGAACGCCGCTCACGGGCGGAGCACGGTGGACAAGCTGACGGTGGGGGTCCAAGAGGTGATCGGCGGCGAAAGCAGTGTGCAGGTGGAAATCCATAGCCCGCTGGAGGGCCGCCGACCGCACATGATCGGGGCAGGTCGTGGGCGATGGTGGCGGCATAGGCGCGAACCAGGTCGTGCATCACGTACCGGACTCCTGGTCGCCGTTCGAGCAGCGACGCATCCTCCAGCGCAGCCAACGCCCTGCGGGTGGGGGCGGCGGGTAGGCCGATGAGGGCCGCGGTGGCGGGTGGGGTGGTGTCAGGGCCGGGGGCGATCCCGAGCAAGGCGAACACGGTGCGTTGCTGTTCGGTGAGCCGGCGCAGGGACCAGGAGAGCACGGTGGGCAGACTCGCGGCCGGATCGGTGTCGTGGTCGAGCATCTCCAGCCCAAGCTCGCGCAGCTCGGCGGCGACCTCGGCCAGTGGGCTCTCGGGTCGGGTGCCGGCGGTGCGGGCGATGATCGACAACGCGAGCGGGTGGCCTCCACACAACTCGATCAACTCGTCCACGGCCTCGGGTGCGGTGATGACGCGGTCCGTGCCGACGCGGTCGGTCAGCAGGGCACGGGCCTCGTCACCGGCGAGGACGGACAAGGGCAGGTGGCGGGCACCGTGTCGGTCGATCAGCGAGGCGAGCCGGTGGCGGCCGGTCACCAGCACAGTGCAGGTCGGCGAGCCGGGCAGCAGGGGGGTGACCTGCTCAGCGGTGGCGGCGTTGTCCAGCACAACCAGCATCCGGCGTCCCGCGACCAGGCTCCGGTACAGCGCGGCCTGGGCATCGAGGCCATTCGGAATGCGGCCGGGGTCAACCTCCAAGGCGTCGAGAAACCCGCGCACCGCCACCGCTGGATTCAGCGGCTCGCCCGCAGGACTGAAGCCGTGCAGGTCCACGAACAGTTGACCGTCAGAAAAACGATCGAGGTTGCGGTATGCCCAGGTCAGGGCGAGCCAGGTCTTGCCGATGCCGCCGGCTCCGCCGATCGCCGAAACCAGCACCGTTGCCCCCGCTGTGGCGGGGTATGCAGCGATAAGGGAGCTGTCCAACAGAGCCAGTTCCGCTGTCCGTCCGGCGAACAGACCCGGAGCCGCAGGTAGTTGCCGCGGCACGACCGGCGGAGGAGGTGGTGGTGCGGGGTGCAGGTGCACCCCGCCGTGCACCACACCGGCCTGTACCACTGGGCCGACCACCGACGACACCACGTTCGCTGCCGACCCACCACCAGACCGCTCGGCATGCTGATCCAGCTTGTCCGGGTCGGGCGTCGACATCGGGCCACCGTCCACCACCGACCCGCACCTTCGTCCGCGAAGGTGCGGACATCACCCGGTCGTACGAGCCAAGTTCCGCACAGTGAGGACCGTCCTCGACGATCGGCCGGCATCACACATGGTGACGACGCCTCCAGTCCGATCAGCTGGTCGGTCTCGCGCCAACACTCGTCCCACGTCATGCAGGCACCGCAGCCTCGGAAGGCCGCCAGGCCCGCCTGTCAGCGTGCACCAGGCAAGGCACGCTGCACCCTGGGCACGGCTCCGGCAGTTGGTAGGTCCGGCGGTTCACGTCGAGCACCTGCAGCCAAGGTGACCGCTGATCTTATTTGCCGGCGGGGTCCGACAATTCCGGCTGGCGAGCGCTGTGGAGACCCTCGCGAGCACTGGCCGATGTTCCGGCACGGACAACCGGGCGTCGAGCAGGTGAACCAGGCCGACCGCGCCGAGCTGCGACGACACAACCCGCTCCCGACCACCCACAACGGTCGGTTGTACGCCCATAGGCTCGAGCCGTGGACACGGAAGCGCTGCGGTCGTTCGTGCGGGCGGCCGAGCTCGGGCAGTTGGGGCACGCCGCCGCGGAGCTGGGGGTCACGCAGCAGGCGGTCTCCAAGCGGGTTGCCTCGTTGGAGCGCGAGCTCGGGGTCAGCCTGTTCACCCGCACCGCCCGCGGGGTCGAGTTGACGCTCGACGGGCAGGCGTTCCTCCCCCACGCCCGGACCGTCGTCGCCGGCGTCGACCGCGCGGTCACGGCGGTCCGGCCCGGTTCCCGGGCACTCCGGGTCGACGTCCTCGGGCTGCGCAGCGCGCAGGCGGTCGTCCTGCACGACTACTGGCGCTCGCGTCCCGGCACCAACCTCGACGTGGTGACCCTCAGGGTCGACGACCCGCGCCTGGCGGTCGCCGCGGTCGAGTCGGGCGAGGTGGACGCCTCGTTCCGCGCGGTCACCGAGCGGGCCGCGCTGCCGCGCGAAGTGCGGATGGTCCACGCGTTCGACTCGCCGCTGGAACTCCTCGTCGGCCCGAGGCACCCCCTGGCCGCCGCGCGCAGCCTCACCCCGACCCGGCTGCGCGAGCACCGGATCTGGGTGCCGGGCATCGCGCCGCGCAGCGAGTGGGCGGTGTTCTACGACGAGCTCACCACCGACTTCGACCTCCGCGTCGACGCGGCGGGCCCGAACTTCGGCAACGAGGTGCTCCAGGACACCCTCGCGGACTCCGCGGAGGTGGCGACCCTCGTCGGCGCGCGCGACCGGTACACCTGGCCGACGCACTACGACCTGCGCCGCATCCCGATCGTCGAGCCGACGATCGCCTACCCGCTCTCCCTCCTGCTGCCGGCCGCGAATCCCCACCCGGGACTCCGGCCGGTCATCGACCACCTCCACCGCCTGCCCACGCCGCCCGGGCCCGTCTGGCGCCCGTCGTGGGCACTGGCGGCACCCCGCACGGCACCACGATGAGGAAGCGACCAGCCATGCGCGACGACCGCCTCGTGCGCATCCACAGCGCCGAGTTCCGGGCGATGTCCGAGCGGGTCCTGCGGGCCACCGAGCTCACCTCCCGCCTCAACGTGCTGCCGTTCGAGGACGAAGCGGGCAAGGCGGAGCTGTTCGCCGCGATCCTCGGCCGGCCGCTGCCGGACGGGGTCACCATCTACCCGCCCTTCTACACCGACCACGGCCTTCGCCTGGAGCTCGCCGGACGCGTGTTCATCAACCAGAACTGCACGTTCCTGGACTACGCCGGCATCCGGCTCGGCGAGCGCGTGATGGTCGGGCCGAAGGCCACGTTCATCACCGTCGGCCACCCGGTCGACCCCGAGGAGCGACGGGGGTGGCTCAGCGGCGGGCCCATCGACGTGGCGGAGAACGTGTGGATCGGCGCCGGCGCGACGATCCTGCCCGGCGTCACGATCGGGCGCGACGCCGTGATCGCCGCCGGCGCGGTCGTGGCCGACGACGTGCCGCCGGCGAGCCTGGTGACCGGCGCGAAGGCCGCGGTCCGCCGGCGGTGGTGACGACCGGCCGGCCACGACCGCTAGCCGCGACGGGGACCCACCGCGGAGCCGAGCCAGGTCGCGGCGGCCACGAACAGCACCGCGACCACGCCCGAGAGCGCCAGCGCGGACGGGACGCCGTCGTCGTGCGACAGCGCCCACAGCACGTTGCCGACCGGCGGGGTGCGGCCGAACAGGAACACCAGCACGACCAGCGCCGTCGCGGCGAGGACCGACCAGCCGGCCTGCGTGATCACCGGGCGGCTGCACAGCACGCCGACGCCCACGCCGACCAGCGCGCACACCGCCAACCCGGCGAAACCCTGCGCGACCGTGCCGAGCGGGTACGGGCGGGGTTGCGTCAGGACCGGGGCCACCGCGGCGACCAGGGCCACGCCCAGCGCCCCGAGCACGGCCAACGCGGTCACGGCGGCCTGCGCGCGGGCCCAGCCCCCCGCGGTCACCACGGTCATCGTCCGCCGCACGGGGTCCTCCGCGGTCGCGACGACCACGGTCAGCCACACCGACACCGGGTAGACCAGCACGCACGTGCCGGCGTACGCGGGCAGCGGCGGGCCGGCGTCGGAGGCGTAGAGCATCCCGAGCACGGCCACGAGCAGCAGCAACGGCGGCAGCCAGCGCTGCGTGCGCAGCACGTCGACCAGCAGGTACCGCACCAGCGCCGTCACGACCGCACGCTCCGCACCGAGCAGCCGAGCCGCAGCGCCTCGGCCAGCACGCCGTCGCTGAACCCGGCCCGCACCTCGACCCGCGCGCCGTCGCCGACCCCGTGCGCCGCGAACACCCCTTCCAGCGCGCTGATCTGCGCCAACGCCTCCCCCACCCGGTCGAGCTCGATCACCACGCCACCGGGTCGTACCGCGCCGAGCACCACCTCGCGGGCGCCCGGCAGGTCGTGCCCGTGGTGGTCGGTCAGCACGACGGCGGCCCGCGACGAGGTCACCAGCTCGCCGAGCACCGCGCCCGCGGCGGCGTCCAGCCCGGACCACGGCTCGTCGAGCACCAGCAGGTCGGTCGCGTGCAACGCCTGCGCGACCGCGACCTTCTGCGTGTTGCCCTTGGACAGGGTGGCCATCGGCGCGTCCGGGTCGCCGACGAACCCCAGCGCCTCCACCAGCTCCCACCGCACCGGCACGCCGCGCACGGCGGCGAGGTGGCGCAGGTAGTCACGGGCGGACAGCTTCACCCCGGTCGGGAACCGCTCCGGGGCGTACCCGACCGACGCGCCGCGGCTCACCCGGCCGGTCGTCGGCGCGGTCACGCCCGCCGCGACGCGCAGCAGCGTCGACTTGCCGGCGCCGTTGCCGCCGCGCAGCACCACCACTTCACCCGGCCGCACGGCGAGCGTGACGTCGCGCAACACCCACGGGCCGCGGCCGTAGCGCTTGCCGATTCGATCAAGACGCACCACGGGTGTGATGATGCCCCGATCAAGGTAGGGCCGGGTTGAAGCGGAATACAGGACACGCGTACTGTTTGGGGTGAGAGGGCATCGCACCCGCGGGTGCGGGAGACTCGGCAGTAGTTCCCCTACCGACTTTGCGCGTCACCAGATGGAGTTTCACGTGACTGCACCAGCGAGCAAGGACAGCTTCGGCGCCCGCGGCACGCTCACCGTCGGCGACGCCTCGTACGAGGTGTTCCGGCTGAGCGCGGTCGACGGCGCCGAGCGCCTGCCGTACAGCTTGAAGATCCTGCTGGAGAACCTCCTGCGGACCGAGGACGGCGTGAACATCACCGCCGACCACGTGCGTGCGCTGGGCAGCTGGGATCCCTCGGCCGAGCCGGACACCGAGATCCAGTTCACGCCCGCCCGCGTGGTGATGCAGGACTTCACCGGCGTGCCGTGCGTGGTCGACCTGGCCACCATGCGCGAGGCCGTCACCCAGCTGGGCGGCGACCCGACGAAGGTCAACCCGCTGGCCCCCGCCGAGCTGGTCATCGACCACTCGGTGATCGCCGACATCTTCGGCCGGCCGGACGCGTTCGAGCTGAACGTGGACCTGGAGTACCAGCGCAACAAGGAGCGCTACCAGTTCCTGCGCTGGGGCCAGACCGCGTTCGACGAGTTCAAGGTCGTCCCGCCGGGCACCGGCATCGTGCACCAGGTCAACATCGAGCACCTGGCCCGCGTGGTGATGGTCCGCGGCGGCCAGGCCTACCCGGACACGCTGGTCGGCACCGACAGCCACACCACCATGGTCAACGGCATCGGCGTGCTCGGCTGGGGCGTCGGCGGCATCGAGGCCGAGGCGGCCATGCTCGGCCAGCCGGTCTCCATGCTGATCCCGCGCGTGGTCGGCTTCAAGCTGCACGGCGAGCTGCCCGCCGGCGCGACCGCGACCGACCTGGTGCTCACGATCACCGAGATGCTGCGCAAGCAGGGCGTGGTCGGCAAGTTCGTCGAGTTCTACGGCTCGGGCGTCGGTGCGGTGCCGCTGGCCAACCGCGCCACCATCGGCAACATGAGCCCGGAGTTCGGCTCGACCTGCGCGATCTTCCCGATCGACGGCGAGACCATCGACTACCTGAAGCTGACCGGCCGTTCCGCCGAGCAGCTGGCGCTGGTCGAGGCCTACGCCAAGGAGCAGGGCCTGTGGCACGACCCGGCCGCCGAGCCGGTGTACTCCGAGACGCTGGAGCTGGACCTGTCGACGGTCGTGCCGTCGATCGCGGGCCCGAAGCGCCCGCAGGACCGCATCGAGCTGACCGACGCCAAGGAGGCGTTCCGGCAGGCGCTCGGCTCCTACGTCGCGCACACCGACGGCGTGGAGAACTCGCCGGTCGACGAGGCGTCCGAGGAGTCGTTCCCGGCCAGCGACTCGCCCGCGCTGAGCAACGGTGACGCGGGCGGCAAGCCGCACGTGTTCCAGTCCGCCGCCGAGGGCGCGGAGGGCCGGCCGTCCAAGCCGGTCAAGGTCACGCTGGACGGCGCGGAGTTCGAGCTGGACCACGGCGCGGTGGCGATCGCCGCGATCACGTCGTGCACCAACACGTCGAACCCGTCGGTGATGCTCGGCGCGGCGCTGCTGGCGAAGAAGGCCGTGGAGAAGGGCCTGGAGCGCAAGCCGTGGGTCAAGACGACCCTCGCGCCGGGCTCCAAGGTCGTCATGGACTACTACGAGCGCGCCGGGCTGCTGCCGTACCTGGAGAAGCTGGGCTTCCACCTGGTCGGCTACGGCTGCACCACGTGCATCGGCAACTCGGGCCCGCTGCAGGACGAGATCTCGGCGGGCATCAACCAGGGCGACCTGGCCGCGGTGTCGGTGCTGTCGGGCAACCGGAACTTCGAGGGCCGGATCAACCCGGACATCAAGATGAACTACCTCGCGTCCCCGCCGCTGGTGGTGGCGTACGCGCTGGCCGGTTCGATGGACAAGGACATCACCACCGAGCCGCTCGGCAAGGACCAGGACGGCAAGCCCGTGTACCTGGCCGACATCTGGCCGTCGCCGCAGGAGATCTCGGAGGTCGTCGCGTCGGCGATCTCGCCGGAGGGCTTCACCGCGGGCTACGCCGACGTGTTCGCAGGCGACCAGCGCTGGCAGTCGCTGCCCACGCCGACCGGCAAGACGTTCGAGTGGGACCCGCAGTCGACGTACGTGCGCAAGCCCCCGTACTTCGAGGGCATGGAGATGGAGCCGTCGCCGGTCACGGAGATCAGCGGCGCGCGCGTGCTGGCGCTGCTCGGCGACTCGGTCACCACCGACCACATCTCGCCCGCCGGCGCGATCAAGGCGGACTCGCCCGCGGGCAAGTACCTGACCGAGCACGGCGTCGAGCGCAAGGACTTCAACTCCTACGGTTCCCGGCGCGGCAACCACGAGGTGATGATCCGGGGCACGTTCGCCAACATCCGGCTGCGCAACCTGCTGCTGGACGACGTGCAGGGCGGCTTCACCCGCAACTTCCTGGAGGAGGGCGCGCCGCAGACCACGATCTACGACGCGTCCGAGGCCTACGCCGCGGCGGGCGTCCCGCTGGTCGTGCTGGCGGGCAAGGAGTACGGCTCGGGCTCGTCGCGCGACTGGGCCGCGAAGGGCACCTCGCTGCTCGGCGTGCGCGCCGTGATCGCCGAGTCGTTCGAGCGCATCCACCGGTCGAACCTGATCGGCATGGGCGTGCTGCCGCTGCAGTTCCCCGAGGGTTCGACGGCGGCGTCGCTCGGCCTGGACGGCACGGAGACCTTCGACTTCACCGGCATCACCGCGCTGAACGACGGCGACACGCCGCGCACGGTGCACGTGGTGGCGGCGAAGGCGGACGGCTCGAAGGTGGAGTTCGACGCGGTGGTCCGCATCGACACGCCGGGTGAGGCCGACTACTACCGCAACGGCGGCATCATGCAGTACGTGCTGCGCAAGATGGTGCGCGGCTAGTCCGCGTCACGTGCCGGGGCCGTCCACCTCCGGGTGGGCGGCCCCGTCGCGTTACACCCCTTCGCGTTCGACCCCTTGCTCTTCGGCCGCGGCGCGGAAGGCGTCGTAGGTGGCGCGGTCGAAGAGGACGAAGCGGACGGCGAGGTCCGCCGGGGCGTCGGCGACGGCGGACAGGGCGATCCGGGCGGCGGAGGCGACCGGCCAGCGGTAGACGCCGGTGGAGATGGCCGGGAACGCGATGGAGGTGGCGCCGAGGTCGGCGGCCACGCGCAGCGCGTTGCGGTGGCAGTCGGCCAGCAGGGCCGAGCGGTCCTCCGCGGCCGACCAGACCGGGCCGACGGTGTGCACGACCCACTTGGCCGGCAGGCGGCCCGCCGTCGTGGCCACCGCCTGGCCGGTCCGGAGGCCGCCGCCGTAGTGGCCCGCCCGCAGCTCGCGGCACGCGGCGAGGATCTCCGGGCCGCCCTTGCGGTGGATCGCGCCGTCCACACCGCCGCCGCCGAGCAGGGACGAGTTCGCGGCGTTCACCACGACGTCGACGTGCTGCTCCGTGATGTCCCCGAGGACGAACCCGATCCGCGCCATGCCGATCAGTGTCCCACCGCTCGGGCATGCGCTCCGGGACGCTGTGCCGCCGCATTGTCGTCACAATTCAAGTTTCGTCCGTAACGATCCGCAGATCGAAAACGACCGATGATTCTTATTACCCCGATCGGGTGAACCGATTGCTCTTTCGCAAAATTTGCGTTTAACCTCTCCATGCCGACGCTTCCGAGTCGCACGGCAGTGTCATTCGGTCGGATCTTCGCTGGTCCGCACCTGTTCGGGGACTGACTTACCCGGCTTCGCCGGAATGCGCGAACGTGACTCCAGAGGGGATTTCACGTCTCGTCGGCGCGCACGAGGAGGTGCGAATCAGAATGCACATCACCACTCGAAGACGGGCTTGCGGCGTGACCGCGATCCTGTTGGCCGCACTCGCGGCCCCACTCGCCACGACCACCGGCGCGGCAGCCGCGGGAGGCACCGTCACCGGGACCAAGGCACTGGGGGTGACGGACATCGCCTGCGGCGGTTCGGTCCCGGTCACCGTGACGCTCGACGCCGAGACCGGCATCGCGGGCAACCCGGTCGACATCGAACTGGTCCTCGACCGGTCCGGCAGCATGCAGGGGGCGATCGGCGACCTGAAGGCCGCCGCGAAGTCGTTCGTGGACATCATCGACGAGGCCACCGACGGCTCGCTGGACGGCGTGGTCGCCAACGGCAGCCGCATCGGCGTGGTCAGCTTCGCCGACGGCGCCTCCGTCGACACCCCGCTGTCGTCCGACGCGAACGCCGCCAAGTCCGCCATCGACGCCCTGGTCGCGTCCGGCGGCACGAACCACTCGGCGGCCATCACCACCGGGCAGGCGCAGCTGGCCGGCTCGGAGCCCACGAACGAGAAGATCATGGTCATCATGACCGACGGCCAGACGACCGTGGGTCCCGACGCGAGCCCCGCGGCCGCGGCGGCGCGCAACGCCGGCACCGAGATCTTCGGCATCGGCCTCGGCTCCGTCGACTCGGCCGAGATCCAGGACTGGACCACGGACCCCGACGCCACGCACTACTACGAGGCGCCGACCCCGGCCCAGTTGCAGGAGGTCTTCGAGGCGATCGGCGCGGCCATCGTGGTGCCCGCGGCGACCGGCGTGACCGTGGTCGACACGGTGTCGCCGCAGTTCTCGGTCGGCGGCGCGGCGGTGGCCAAGGGCGCGGTCGCCCAGAACGGCAACCAGCTCACCTGGACCATCGACGAGCTCGGCACCGAGACGGTGACGATGACGTTCACCGCGACCCACCTCCCGGCCACCGGTGGCGGCGTGCTGGCGGTCAACCCGACCGTCGCCTACACCGACGCCGAGGGCCACGTCGTGACGTTCGGCAACCCGACGGTGAACGTGCGCGGGTGCGCCGCGGCCATCGACGTGGAGCCCGAGCACGAGGTCAACGAGCTGGGCACGCCCGGCCAGACGCACACCGTGACCGCGACCGTCACCGACGACTTCGGCGACCCGGTGGCGAACGTCCCGGTCGACTTCTCGATCCTCAGCGGCCCGAACGCGGGCGGCGCCGGCAACGGCAACACCTCCGCCGCGGGCGCGGTCGACTTCACCTACCCGGCCGCGCAGGGCCTCGCGGGCCTCGGCCAGGACTCGATCCGCGGCTGCTTCACCCACGCCGCCGGCCACCAGGTGTGCGACGACGTGCTGAAGGACTGGGTCGACACCACTCCCCCGGTCGTGACGTGCGAGCCGACCAACAACCCGGGCGGCGGCAACGAGCCACCGGCCGACAACGAGGACGGGTTCTTCATCCTCTCCGCGACCGACGCGGTGGACCCGGACCCGCAGGTCTTCGTGTCCGACTCGGCCAGCCCGGCGGTCTTCGGCGGGTTCCCGACCGGCACCAAGATCAAGCTGGTGCAGGCCCCTGGCGCGACGCCCAACCAGAAGCCCGGCGTCGGTGACATCGACTGGCGCATCACGCTCAAGGGCGACGCGCTCGTCTACGGCGTGGACGCCTCGGGCAACCAGTCGGCTCCCGTGAGCTGCCTGGTCCCGCCGCCGCCGAAGTAGCGGTTACCGCGAGACCGTGAGGGGCGTCCACACCCGGGGCGCCCCTCACGCCCGCTCACCCCACGATCGGCCCGAGGTAGCCGCGCAGCACCTTCTTCAGCTCCTGCACCAACGCCGGGCGCTCGCCCTCCTCGGCCGAGACGATCATCGGGATCAGCCCGCCGAACAGCCGCATGGTCACCTGCGCGGTGCGGGCGCGGTCGGCGGCGGGCAGGTCCGGGCGCCGCGCGGCCAGCACCGCGTCGATCCGCCCGAAGACCGCCGCGTGCACGGCCCTGGTCGGCGCGGCCAGCTGCTCGGGCATGTCCGACCGGCCGAACAGGGCCTTGAAGCCGGGGTTGGCCACGTTCACCGCCACCATCGGCCCCGCCATCCGGTCGATCAGCTCGTCCAGCGGCAGGTGCGCGAGCTCGGGCGTCAACGCGCCGTGCGCCGACCGCAGCTGCTCCAGGTACCGGTCGGCCAGCGCCTGCGCGATGGCCTCCTTGTTGCCGTAGAACTGGTACAGCGTGCCCGGCGACACGCCCGCCCGCGCGGCGATGGCGTTGGTCGTCGCGGCCTCGTAGCCGACCTCCGCGAAGACGGCCGCCGCCGCGTCCTGCAGTTCGGCCATCCGCCGCTCGCCCCGCGCCTGCCGGCGCACCACCTTCGGCTCCACGGGCACCACCTTCTCACTCGTTGACAAACACGAGCAATCACTCGTACTTTTGCGACACGAGCGATCGCTCGCATTTTATGCGACACCTAGTCGAGGAGAACCCCGTGCACCTGCTGGGGCGTTTCGCCGTGCGCCGGCGACGCTTGGTCCTGGTCGTCGCCGCGCTGGTCGCGGCGGCCGCCGCCGTCGTGGGCAGCGGCGCGTTGTCGGCCCTGTCGCTGTCCCGCTTCGAGGCGCCCGGCACGGAGTCGCTGCGCGCGGCCGAGGTGCTGGCCGAGGAGTTCGGCACCGGCAACCCCAACCTGACCCTGCTGGTCACGGCGCGCGGCGGCGACGTGGACGACCCGCGCACCGCCGACCGGGCCCGCGCGCTGGCCGCCGAGCTCGCGCCGGACGTGCGGCAGGTCGAGTCCTACTGGGACCGTCGCAGCCCGGCCCTGCGGTCCGAGGACGGCGGCCAGGCGTTGATCCTGGCCTGGGTGCCCGGCAGCGCCACCGACGCGCGGGCCGCCATCGCCGGCCTCTCCGAGCGGTTCACCCGCGCCGACGACGTGATCGAGGTGGGTGTCGGCGGGCAGGACGAGGTGTTCCGCCAGGTCGGCGCCCAGGCCGCGCGGGACTTCCTGCGCGCCGAGGCGATCGTGGTGCCGGTGGTGCTGCTCCTGCTGGTGCTCCTGTACCGGCGCGTGTCGCTGGCGTTGACCACGCTCGGCATCGGGCTGTTCGCGATGGTCGGCACGCTCGCCGCGTTGCGCGGCCTCACGCGCTTCACCGAGGTGTCGACGTTCGCCGCGAACATCACGCTGGTCATGGGCCTGGCCCTGGGCGTGGACTACTGCCTGTTCGTCATCGCCCGCTACCGGGAGGAGCTCGCCGGCGGCGCGACCGTGCCGGCGGCCGTCGAACGGGCGGTCGCGACGGCCGGGCGCACGGTCCTGTTCAGCGGCCTCACGGTGGCCGCGTCGCTGGCGATGCTCGTGCTGTTCCCCTTCCCGTTCCTGCGTTCCTTCGCCTACGCGGGCGTGCTGGTGGTGGGTCTGTCCGTGCTGGGCGCGCTCGTCGTCCTGCCCGCGGCCCTGGCGTGCCTGAAGCCGCACCCGGCGACCGAGCGCGCCACCGGTTTCTGGGCGCGGACGGCGAACGCGGTGATGAACCGCCCGCTGCTGGTCGGCGGCGCGGCGCTGGCGTTGCTGCTCCTGCTCGCCGCGCCGGTGCTGGGCCTGCGGGTCGGCCTGCCCGACGACCGGGTCCTGCCGGCGGACGCGTCCAGCCGGGTGGTGCAGGAGGAGATCCGCGCCGGCTTCGGCCAGGAGCAGACCGACGCCATCCGCGTGATCGCGAAGGACGTCCAGGGGAACGACGACTACGCGGCACGGCTCGGCGACGTGCCCGGCATCGTGCAGGTGGACGTCACCACCAACGGCTACGGCACCACGTGGTCGGCGATCCCGTCCCAGGAAGCGCTCTCCGGCGACGTGCCGGCGCTGGTCCAGCGGGTGCGCGCGCTGGAGCCGGACTACCTCGTCGGCGGCTACCCGGCCGAGCTGGCCGACTTCCGCGACGCCCTCACCGACCGGGTGCCGCTGGTGGTGGGCCTGATCCTGGCGATCACGTTCGTGCTGCTGTTCCTGATGACGGGCAGCGTCCTGCTGCCGGTGAAGGCGACCGCGCTGAACCTGCTCAGCCTGGCCGTGATGTTCGGCGTGGTGGTGTGGGGCTTCCAGGAGGGCAACCTGGCGCACCTGCTCGGCTTCACGCCCACCGGCACGGTCGAGCCGAGCATCCCGATCCTGATGTTCTGCATCGCGTACGGCCTGTCCATGGACTACGAGGTGTTCATGGTGTCCCGCATCGCCGAAGAGCACGCCCGCACCGGTGACGACCGGGCCGCCGTCACCGCCGGGATCCAGCGCAGCGCGCCGTTGATCACGGCCGCCGCCGCGATCCTGGCCCTGTCGTTCGCCGCGTACACCACGGGCCGCGTGATGTACCTGCAGATGCTGGGCGCGGGGCTGGCGGTGGCGATCGCCGTGGACGCGACGCTCGTGCGCGCCGTGCTGGTGCCCGCGTTGATGCGGCTGGCCGGACGCGCCAACTGGTGGGCGCCGGCGTGGCTGCGCCGCGTGCACCTCCGGTTCGGCCTCTCGGAGGGCCGCTAGGGTTGCGCCCTTATGGGGGCCGTCGTGGACACGGGAACCGTGTGGTGGAAGACCTTGTGGGCGTTGCCGGTGCTGGTCGGGCTCGTCCTCCCGCTCTGGGAGGACGGCCCGCCGCTGGACGTCTCGCTCCCGCTGGTGATCGCCGGTTTGCTGGTGAAGGCGCGCGAGGCGCACGCCGAGCGGCCCGGCGCCTGGTTCCCGTTGCTGGTGACCGGGTCGACCGCGTTCGCGCTGACGTCGGCGGCCGGGTCGTGGTTCTCCGTCGGGGTGACCGCGTTCGACCTGTGGCAGTTCCTGCTCGGCGTGGTGGTGGCCGTCGGGCTGGGGATCTGGGCGTGGCGTGCGCGCGGCTACGTCGTCGCGGTCACGGCGGTGGGATACCTGGCCGCCGTCTGGCACTTCCGCCAGGAACCGGTCGAGGAGTTCGGCTGGTTCGCCTACGCGCCGCTGACCTCGCCCATCCCGGTCGTGCCCGCGTTCGACTTCCCGCCCCACCCGGAGCTGGTGGTCCTGGCCGGTGCGGTGCTCGCGCACACCAGGGTCGACCGGGTGCGGCCGTGGCACGTGGTGGCGATCGTCGGGCTGCTCGGCTCGTTGTGGCACTACAGCGCGCTCGCGCTGGTGGTCGCGGCGGTGGTGGTCGCCGCCTACGACCTGAACGCCCGCCGTCCCGGCGCGTGGTACCCGCTGCTGCTGGTCGGCATCGGCTTGGCGGTGTGGCCGGTCGTGGACCGGGTGTTCCTGACGCCGGAACTCCCCGCGATGCTCGCGAACGCGCCCGGCGGGCGGAACGAGACCGGCGGGATCGAAGGCGTCGCCATCGCCGTGGCGGTCGGTCCGTGGGTCGACTACGACGAGCTGTTCCTGGCGTTCGTCGTCGCGATCGGGCTGGCGGTGTGGTCGTGGCGGCGCCGGAGCCCGATCGTGCTGCTCACCGCCGTCGTCTACCTGGGCCTGACCTGGCTGCGCACCACGCCCGTGCCGACGGAGCTGGTGGTCCTGGCGGGTGCGGCCGTCGCCTTCGCGACGACGGCCGCACCCGGAGCCACTAGAACGGCTGGGCGTTCGGCTGGAACACCTGGCCGTCCGCCGGGGCCTTGAGGTTCACCAGGTAGTCGGTCACCAAGGTGTCGACACCCGCGCTGTCGCCGAGGATGCAGTGCCCGAACGCGTCCACGCTGAGCAGGCGCGCGTTGCCGAGCTGTCGGTCCATGCGCTTGCTGAACTCGTACTGCGTGGCCGGGTCGTAGTAGTTGCCCACGACGACGATCGGGTTCGGCGTGCGCTTGTTCCACGGCCCCGACCAGCGGTCCGGGAAGGGCGCCGGCCAGGTCGCGCACGTGAGCAGGTCGGACGCGGCCTGCATGCGGCCGAACGTCGGCGACTCCCGCTCCCACTTCGCGGCCACCGCCGGGAACAGCTGCGGCACCCGGAGGAACGGCTTGTCCGTGCAGTTCACGCCGTAGTACGAGTCGTCGGCCAGGTACTCGGTGTCACCCGTGAGCCCGGCGCGGACGTCGGCCAGACCGCGCTTGTTCGCCAACGGCGGCAGCAGGTCGGCCTGCTCCTGCGCGGAGAACGTGGCGGCGCCGGGGTGCAGCACGGCGTGGATGCTCTGCAACCACGCGGCCAGCGCCTTGAAGCGGGTCGGCGCGTACAGGTCACCGGCGACCCGGCCGATGTAGCCGTCGTAGGTCACGACCTGGTTGGTGGGCAGCGTGATCGAGCGGGTGCGCAGGTGGTCGCGCACCTCGTCGAACTTGGCCCGCGGGTCGCCGTCGCTGTAGGCGCACTTGTCGCCCTCGGCGTCGCAGCGCTTGAGGAACGCGTCCAGCGCGAGCTCGAAGCCCCGCGCGCGCTGGCGGTCGTACTCCGCGCCGTCGGAGGTGCGCAGCGCCGGGTCGACGTTGCCGTCCAGCACGAGGGCGCGCGACTTCGACGGGAAGATGTTGGCGTAGGTCGCGCCGAGCAGCGTGCCGTAGGAGAAGCCGACGAACGTGAGCTGCCGGTCGCCCACGCCCTGCCGCAGCAGGTCGAGGTCACGGGCGACGGCCTCGGTGGACATGTGGTTCAGCAACGGGCCGGCGTTGCGCGCGCACGCGTCGGTGTAGTCCTCGGTCGCGTCCGTGGTGTCGCGGATCTCGGTGCGGGTGACCGGGATGCCGGACATGCGGCCGAAGACCTCGTTGGCCTCTTCGAGGGTCTTGAAGCAGCGCAACGGCGAGCTGCGGCCGACGCCGCGGGGGTCGAACCCGATCAGGTCGAACCGGTTCATGACCTCCGGCTGGAAGAACGAGCTGCCGTAGGCGGAGTAGATCAGGCCGGCGCCGCCCGGGCCGCCGGGGTTGATGAACAGCGAGCCGACCTTGTTCGCCTGGTCGTCGGCCGGGCGCTTCATCAGCGCGATGGTGATCTTGGCCCCGTCGGGCTTGCGGTGGTCCAGCGGCACGGGGTGGTTCGCGCAGCTGACCTTGTCGCGCTGCGCGGCCGGGATCTCGTCCAGGACGTCCTGGGCGCAGGCCGCCCACTGGACGGGGGTGGCGCCTCGCGCTTCCTGTGCGGCGGCGGTGCCGGTTCCCACGAGACCGGACACCGCCGTGCCCACGGCCAGCGCGAGGACCAGCGCTCTGTTACGGAGTTGCATGCGGTAGCGCTCCCTCGGTTCACTCGACGTCGCCCCTCAGTGACACCGCGACGTCATCGCGCGAGGCTTTCACTCGATCGTGTCTGGCAACACCCGCAGAACGGAGGATTCGTGGCCTACGGACGGTTCATGCCGGGCTTGGTGCTGGCCGAGCGGTTCTACCGGGAGGCGGTCGAACCGCTGGTCCGGACGCACTTCGGCGAGGTGCCGCACAGCGCGGGCCGGCTCGGCTCCGGTTCGGAGGTGCTCGGCTTCGACACCGAACGGTCCGCCGACCACGAATGGGGGCCGCGCCTGCAGCTGTTCCTCGACCCGGACGACACCCGGGCCGACGACATCTCGACGGCGCTGGCCGAGCACCTGCCCAAGGTGTTCCTCGGGTATCCCACGCACTTCGTCGGCACGGACGACGACGGCGTCGGGCGGATGGCCGTGACGGACGGGCCGGTGCGCCACCGGGTGGAGGCCGTCGACGCGGCCACGTGGTTCGACCGGCGGTTGGGGTTCGACCCGCGCCGCGGCGTGACCGTGCGGGACTGGTTGGGCGCGCCGACGCAGCGGTTGGCGGAGACGACGGCCGGCGCGGTGTTCCACGACGGGCTCGGGGTGCTGACGGTGGCACGGGAGGCGTTGCGGTGGTACCCGGACGACGTGTGGCGGCACGTGCCGGCGTGCCAGTGGTCGCGCGTCGCGGAGGAGGAGGCGTTCGTCGGGCGGTGCGGCGAGGTCGGCGACGAGCTGGGGTCGGCCGTGGTCGCGGCCAGGCTGACCCGTGACCTGATGCGGTTGCGGCTGCTGCTGGACCGGCGCTACCCGCCGTACGACAAGTGGCTCGGCAGCGCGTTCGCCCGCTACGCCGACCTCGTGCCGGTGCTGCGGGCCGCGGTGGCGGCGACCGACTGGCGTGCGCGGGAGGACCACCTGGCCGTGGCGTACGAGCGGATCGCCGCGCGGTGCAACGACCTCGGCCTGGCCGAACCGGTCGACCCGACCACCCGCCCGTACCACGACCGCCCGTTCCGGGTGCTGCGCGCCGACCGCTTCACCACCGCCCTGCGCGCCGCGATCACCGACCCGGAGGTGGCCGCCCTGCCGCTGCTCGGCGCGATCGACCAGTGCGCCGACAGCACCGCCGTGCTCGAACACCCCGCCCGGAGCCGGAAGCTGGTGGGCTAGCCGGGACCCCGTCCGACGACGCGGTGGTCCCGTGCCCGGCGCCGGGCCCCGGCCCCCCCCCCCACCCCCAGCCCCCCGCGGGCGGCCCCGGCCCGGGGGAGGCCCCCGCCCAAGCGGTGCCCCAACCGGAGACGGGCAAGCCCCCCGGCG